>JBBTPZ010000031.1:0-6117 GCA_038065915.1 Patescibacteria group bacterium | reverse complement strand
TAGAATACGCCCTTGTTAAGCCGTATTCCAGATTTAAATCAATTTAAATACAAAAAGTCCTTGACAAAAAAATCTAATCGTGCTATCATATATATAGAAAATTGAAATGAGATTTTTGGGAGAACATTGGAGAGGCCACAACATTATTAATAATAACCACCTCTCCAGCGTTCTCCCAGAAAGGTTAATACAGAGAGATTCAGATAACCGAAAATGGTTATCACCAGCTAACTGGGTTGGTGTGACGCTCTCTGGGAGTCGAATTAAATTAATCACTTGGAAGCTCAGCTTCCAAGTGAGAGAAGTTCTTTAAAATTTATCAGACTAGAATAAGTTTCCTCCAAACTTATTCGCTAGTATTGTTCAAAAAAATTTGGAGGAGCTGTGAAAAAAATTCAAAATATTGCTTCAGCAGTCTTTATGTTTGCTGGAACAATTATTAGCTTCATTATGACATGGACCGTCATTGATGAGGCCGGTTGGCAAGTTTCTTCCCCGTTTGTTTTCTGGGGAATGGCACATTATGGTGGGTTTTTTTTAGCCACTGTAATAATGACGGCCGTTTTTGTTCGCAAGGCCGTCGCATAGTTTCGGGGGAATTCAAAAACTTTATTGAATTCCCCACTTCTTCCAAGTTTATTATTCAACAAAAAATAATAAATTGAGAAGAAGTTCTTTAAAATTTATCAGACTAGAATGAGTTTCCTCCAGCTCGTTCGCTAGTATTGTTCAAAAATTAAAGGAGGAAAAAATGAATTTTGATGAATGGATTAATGAAAAATCATTAAGACAAACGATCTCTCACAAAGACGTTTGTGATTTTATTAACGAGGGGGGCAATCCAGCATGCACAATGGATTGTGGATGCAAAACGTGGAAACGTTTTGTGGCTGTTGTTAAACTAGACAGATTTGGTTATACCAAAACTGGCATTTGTCCAGACTGTGGAGAAACCAAAGAATGGAGATTTACAACGGTCAGCCCTGGAAAGTGGGGTTGTTCCAAGAATTAATTCCCGAGAGAATCGGTCACCAAAAGTCTCAATCGCCACAAGCAACAAGAGACCAGAGGCAGACCAATTCTCTCATACTGTTTTGAGATGTGTATCTCAACTGATGAGCTCAAAAGAGCGAAACAGAAAAGTTTGTCAAACACTCAGTGTTTGACAAAAGTGTTTGACAAAAGAGAAAGTTCTTTAAAAAATTTAGTTGGTTCTCTAAGTTTGTTTAGACAAACAAGTTTAGAGAACCAACTAATCACAATTGAAGGAGAAGTAAAATGACAGATATTTTATGGATAATAATAGTAAATGTTTCTATTTTAATTGTTATAACATTTTTTGTAATCCGTTATATCAAAAAAATTAGACACTTTGATGTAGAAATTACGTCTGGTCCAACTCTTGGGTATTTGTCTTCTGTCTATGAAAACAGAAACAAAAAATACCACCCGGGTTATGACAGAGTTCCATTTTTGGATTGCCCAGAGGCAAGGCTCTCAGTAAAAGTAAAAAATTTTTTTGAAAATGAAAATTTTGAGCACTCCTATTACGAAGTAATAAACCTTGAGGAGGTTTTATTAGGTAAAGCTGAAATTGCCAAAATAAAACTGAGCAAAGAATTGTCGCATAATGTTTATTCACGGAGTGGCAACGGTGTTATTTTTTTAAATACCTACTTCAAGTATAATTTGGAGTACAATCTTAAGACCAAGAAAGGAATCGGGATAAGGTATTTTGAAAAAAAATACCATCATATATCCTGTGGTTTTCCTGGATAATAACCTTTTTTGTAGCCGGGATAGATTTTTATCTCGGCTTTTTTATTACAAAAAAACACCGCTACAGCGATGTTTTTCTTTTTGTTTAACTTGGTGATTAAAGAAAAAAAATATTATGGATTTAAAACAAAGAGGGATGAAAAAGTCCATTCAGGACTTTTTCATTTACCGTGTTCCACACAAGTATCTGCTGCGGGGTTTGCGTCTAGTCGTGCTCCCGGAATTTCTTTTCCGCAAACTCCACATGTTCCGTATGTCCCATCTTTTATCTTTTCCAAGGCCTTTTTTATTTCGTTATACTTTACCTCAAGCTCTTTTAATATTGCCGTATTTCCTTCAAATTCTTCAATTTCATCAGCATAATCAGTTGAGTCAGCCGATGGTACGGCTTCCTCGTCCGGTTCTGCTTCCCAGTCCTTCGGATTGTCGGGATTTTTTCTTCCAACACTATTAAGCTCGTTTTCCAAAAGTTTCAATTCGCCCTCAAGTAAGTTTTTATATTTTTCTAATTTATTTTTTTCCATATTCGTTGCTATTACCAAACTATATTATCTCAAAAATCATTGATACGCAAACTCGTCCCATTAAATCCTGCCGGGGCAGGAATTCATTGTGGATGAATTGTTTAACAGAGTAAACTTTTTACAAATAAATCAAACGATAAAATAAACAAAAAACATTGTGGATAAAAAAGCCCATTCAAGGCTTTTTTATTGAGAAAATTTTACTCTAATAAGACGGTCAAGAACCTCGGCTACTGTGTACTGGTTTGTTGTGATAAGAATTGTATTTCTGTCCGGGAATAAATACATCAATTTTGAATTTCCTTTTGCGTCATTTAGGACACGTGTGTCTTTATTTCTTATGACCACATCTTCAAATGTTTTTTTAATGTTTATAAACGATTCGCTCATTGTTGTCCCGCTATCTGTTGTTAGCCCGACATTGTTTTCATCCGCTGTTTTATTTTTATTAGGGCTTTCTATAAATATAGAACCAAGGTCATTTTCCATATTTTTTTCCCATTCCAACATTCCTGTAAAAGCATTTTCAAACGAAGATGTTTTTAAAATCAAAAACGGCTCAATATTTCTAACAGAATGAACACCAAACATAAATTCATTGTCCAAATATTTGAACAAGGAATCTGGCAATTTTATTTCAAGTAAATTTAATAACTCACCCGTGGTTGGTATTTTTATTATTCCATCCGTTTTGGTTGTTATTAATATATTTGTTATTGACCCAAGCTGGGATGTATTTAATCTTCTTTCTTCCAAAATTTTTGAAACGAATGTTTTTTTATTCAAACCCGTTATATCTATGTTTTTTGTTTCGTTACTGAAAATTATCTCTTTTTGTGTTGGAAGAATTTTTACATCTGCTGTATCTTTTGACCCAGTCAAAGACAAAACAATTATTATAATTGCAATAACAAAAAGCAAAATGGAGCCGACTATGATGAGCGTTTTTTTATTTAAGAATTTTTGAAAATAATTTTCTTTTTCCTTTTCTGGAATGCCAATTTCTTCATTTGCTTCTCTCCTTTTTTGTTCTGCAACAGCAATACCTGCGATTGAGGCCTTTTTAAACCTTACAGCGTCAGAGATGTCCCCCTCGTATGTTCTTATTATTCCGCCTTTTTGTTTTTTTTCTTCTTGTTGTGGATTTTCTTCTGGCATATTTGTTTTATTTTCCGCAGGTTAAATTTATTTTCGTTTGTTTTTCTATCTGCGTTTATCTGCGGTTTTTATCTGCGCCAATCTGCGGCTGTGTCTTCTTTGCAAAATTTGGATTTGCTTGTTTGATAGACAAACTTATTCTTTCTTTCTCATCAATTTCTTTTATAACAACAGGAACAACATCTCCTTCTTTTAGATAATCAGAAATATTTTCTACTCTAAACGGCGCGATTTCGGAAATGTGGACAAGCCCTTCGGCGTTGTATCCTATTTTAACAAATGCTCCGAAATCTAACACCTTTATTACTGTTCCTTCAAACTTTTCTCCGGCTTTGTATTCGCGAGTCATTTCGCTTATTATTTTTATTGCTTTTTCAGCGCTATCTCCTACTCCTGTAACATAAACCAAACCACTATCTTCTATTGTTATTTCTGCTCCGGTCAAGTCCCTTATTTCATTTACTGTTTTGCCACCAGAACCGATAACCATTCCGATTTGGTCTGGTTTTATCTGAACCGTGAGAATCTTTGGAGCATATTTTGAGATTTCTTTTTTTGGAGCGGGAATTTCTTTTGTAATAACTCCCAAAATTTTTGTTCTGGCATTTTTTGCTTTTTCAAATGCCTCTTCAAGAACATAAACAGGAATGCCGTCAACTTTTATATCCATCTGAACTGCGGTTATTCCCTCTTTTGTTCCGGCAACCTTGAAATCCATATCGCCGTGGTGGTCTTCCGGTCCTTGTATATCTGTTAATATTTTATAATCCAATTTTTCTGCGGAATTTTTTCTACTCATAAGCCCCATTGCAATTCCGGCAACTGGATTTTTTATTGGGACACCTCCGTCCATGAGCGCGATTGTACTTCCGCAAACAGAAGCCATTGATGTTGAACCGTTTGAAGCGAGCGCTTCAGAAACCAATCTAATCGTGTAAGGAAATATTTCTACTGGAGGAATTACTGCAGACAAAGCTTTTTCTGCTAATGCGCCATGCCCTATCATTCTTCTATTTGTTCCACCCATTCTTCCTGTTTCACCGACCGAAAATGGTGGGAAGTTGTAATGATGCATAAATCTTTTCTTTTCATTTACTTCAATGCCGTCAAGAAGTTGAGAATCATCTGGTCCGCCGAGTGTGAGAACAGACAAAACGTGTGTTCCACCTCTATAAAAAATTCCAGTTCCGTGAAGAGTTTCAGAAACACCGCCAGCTTGCGCAAAGAGTGGTCTCAAGTCATCCATTCCTCTTCCATCGGCTCTTTTGTTTTTTTCTATTGCTCCGCTGTGTACTGCTTCGTTTACTTTTTCATCATAGAAAGCCATTGCGAGAATATAATTTTCATCAGGCAATTGTGTCTTTACTAATTCAGACCATTTCTTTGAACTTTTATGAATTGTTTCTTTTCCGGGAATTCCTGAAAAAATTGTACTTTCTAATTCCGGTTCAATTTCTTTTTTAAACAGCGCAATGGTTTCTGGTTTAACTTCTTTAATTTCAATTTTTCTTTTTTCTTTTCCAATTTCTTTTACAATCATTTTTTGCCATTCCTGCATTTTTTCAATTTCAGCGCTTGCCGATTTTAATGCCTCAACAACAAAGCTTTCCGGAACTTCTTTTGAACCAACTTCTATCATATTTATATTTCCATCTTTCCCGCACGCCAACAAATCCATTTCAAATACCCCGTTTTTTCTGTGAACGTATGTTGGATTTATTATGATATTTTTTTCGTCTTTATTTTTTCCTATTCTTATGGCACTGACTGGTCCGTTCCAAGGAATGTTTGATGTTGCTACAGCAAGAGAAGCCGCGTTTACAGCAAGAACATCGGGGTCGTCTTCACCTATAGAAAGAACAATCGCAACAACCTGAACTTCGTTTCTAATTCTTCCGTCAAATAGTGGTCTAATTGTTCTGTCCACGACTCTCCCGCTCAAAGTTGCTTCATCGCTTGGTCTTCCCTCTCTTCTTATAAATCTGCTCCCGAGAATTTTTCCAGCAGCGTAGAATTTTTCTTCATATTCAACTGTTAGAGGAAAATAATCACCGTCTTTTTCATTGTCTGACATTACAGCAGTCGCTAAAACAGCCGTGTTGCCACTTCTCAAAATAACAGAACCATGCGCCTGGTCTGCCAAATCATTGAATTCAGCCGTTATTGTTTTTCCGCCGAATTCAAGCGAGTATTCTTTTTTATTCATCCCATTAGAAATTTGTTCTCCCATGTTTTTAATTTAATACAAACCCCATCAGTTTTATTGGTTAAATTTCTAACGGGACAGGTATTATTTAGACCTGATTTTCAAATGTTAGGACTTGAGCTTTGTTATCTGCATCTATCCGCGGTTTTTATCCGCGTATATCTGCGACACGTCAAAACCTATGCATTTGAAAACCAAGTCGGTTAAACTAATATATTGAAATTCTAACATATTTTATCAAAAAACCAATAGACCTCGAGCTAAAAACAAAAACCCCGATCTGAAAATCGGGGTTTGGAACTATTGTAACATGAGCTAAAATATGGGAACGCCACAGACCATTGAAAAAAAGGAGTAGACAAAGGGCACTGTTAGTGCTCCGTTAAAGAAAAGAAATAAGAAAAATGACTAAGTAGAGCTCTTTTTGGTGTTGTCACGTTCATACACAAA
>JBBTPZ010000030.1:0-19291 GCA_038065915.1 Patescibacteria group bacterium | reverse complement strand
TTTTCTCATTTTTAATATTTAATATTTATGCCATTTTCTACTACGGGATTCATCCCGTTAGAAATTGAAAAGCTCTTAGTGAGCTTTTCAATCCATAATTTTTTTAATTTTTTGGAAATACTCCAACTTTGAAATCTCTAAATTATTTTTTTGTTTCGAGTGGAGCAAATGGATTGATTCTACCAACTTCTTGCGGTTCTATTTTTATACTGTAATCATTCAAACTTTTAAATACTGCGGAATTAAATAATTCTTCGTCTAATTTAACTGACTTCATTTCCAAAAGTAGTGTTAAAAGTGATTTATCAACAGTTGAAGTTTTGCCTATAATAGGTTCAACAGAAAGTCCAGAATCGTTATTTGTTCCACTTCCTCTAAAAAAGAAAAAATACAAAGCAAAAGCCAAAACAGCAACTGCTATTGTGATAATAATATTTTTTATAAATTTTTTGTCCATATTATAGATTTAAAACCTGGCACTTTTCCTTAAAAACTTTCACAAAAAAATATTGTGGATGAAAAAGCTCATTCAGAGCATAACACAAAAAAATTATGGATAAAAAATCTGGCACTATTCTTGAAAACCTCTCCCAGAGGTTTTCAAGTCATTCTACCCAATATGTTTCAACACTAACTCTGTATTCATTAAAATCTGAATCGGACGCCTTAAATGCAATCCTAGATACATCAACTATTCTTAATTTGCGCTCAAGGTCTTCTATAAATTTAACAAAATTAGCATAATTAGAAGACACTGAAAAACTTAATGTTATTGTATAAAAATCTTTCGCGGTGGCTTCAACTATATTTTTACCCGCGGTCTCGGTTCCTCCAGAAACGGATACATCTCTTAAATTCATTCCGTATTTTGAAGCCGTATCGTCAATTTCCAAAATCAAACGAACATTATCAACATTATCCGGTAAAAGCTTTTCCAATTTTTCTATATCCGTAGAACTAAAAGTATTATATTTGGATAGAAGTGAGTCCCTTATTGTTTGTAATTCGCGAGATTTATTTAACGCTTCGTCGTATTGAACTTCATCTTTTTCTGCCGTTTTTATCTTGTTATAAGCGGGGTCCGTGTACGTAAGAAAAACCGCAATTGATACAATTATTAAAATTATTGGTGTTATAATTCCTTTCATATTATTTTTCTATATTATTTTCGTATAGAATTAAAGACCTGTCTATGATTGCGGAAAAATTAAACAAAACATTGCCATTCGAACTTAGTTTAAAATCTGAAAAAATTGGTTCTTGTATAAATTTATTTCCACCAAACATATCTGACTGCAACGCAACCGAAGAATAACTATTTGCTTCTCCTCTCATAAGTACATTGAAAGAACCGTCATCTCTTCTTGTAAATTCAAATTCGCTAAATCTCACGGTTTTAAGTGTGAGTTTTTCCAAAAGTTTCAAAAATGTAGAAACAGAAATGTGACTACTTAAAATTTTCTTTGCTGAATTAATACGAGTATCAAGTTTAGAAAGTTTTTCAATAAGTGCCGGTTCAAACGAACCTTTTGCTCTTTCAAGCGAGGCAACTTTATCTTGTATCGTTTTTGTTTTATATTCACCCAAAAGAAACACCCCGCCAGCGAGGACAACGGATATTATAAACATTATTATTGACAAAAGTGATAACAAACCAATCTTATTAGATTTTCTGTTTTCAGAATTAAAAGAATCCGTTAGTTTTGTTTTTGGTATGAAAGATGTGTTTCCGTCCATATTTAGTATATAAATTATATACAATAAATAAGAAAAAGCATAAAAGATATGTTAATAACCCAGCACTTATTTTGTACACAAAATAAGTGCTGGGCAGACCCTAAGAAAAAAAAATCAAAGAATTTAATAGTGACGAAAATATTACTAAAATAAAAGTAGAACTTGATTGGCTTTATTTTTCACCCCAAATGTCAAGGTTCAACCTTGACATTGAAAAGGGCGAATTTCTCTAAACCCCCTACTTAGTGGCGGAGCCACCAAGTAGGGAGATAAAAATCAACATACATAGGAAACTCCTATGTATTTTTGTGCAACATCTTTGTGCAACATCGGATGTTGCACAGATTGATAACACTCTGTGTCAAACACCCGATGTTTGACATATTGTATATCAAAAAACGTTTGTCGTCAGAAAAAATATGTGGATAAATAAAAACTATTCGATTTCTTCCAACTTTCTTAGAGCAACTCCAACCGCAACGGCAAATTCTGGACCGGCTTTTTTTAAAATTTCTTCTAAAAATGCCGGCGCTTCAACTTTTTTGAATGGATTTGCCAGTTCAACTTCAATTTTGAATTTCTCGGATGTTTTATCAACGATATTTTTTAAAAGCACACCTCCACCAGTTAATACAATTTTAACTATACTTTTATTATATTTGGTTTGATAATCTATTATTGTTCTTTCAACTTCAGAAAAGATATATTCAATAATGGCGGATGTGTTTTCAGAGGCATCTTCTTCACTATCTGTTTTCTTGGTTAAACCAGTTGTTCGTTTTGACCCTTCGGCTTCATCAAAAGAAATTCCCAATGATTTTGAAAGCGCGAGAGTCAAATCTTGCGACCCCCTATTTACAATATGGGACTCTCTAATAACTCCTTCCTCTACTATATATAATTTCGTTGTGCTAACTCCAAAATCAAAAATCATTATTGGTTTTATTCCCCTGCTTAATACAGACCTCGTTGTGGCAAAAAGTTCAATTTCAAAAAACGAGCTCTCTAAATTATTCTGCGACAAAACATCTGTGTACATATTTATTATTTCCTTGTGTATCGCAACTATCATCACTTCAATTTTATCTGCTTTTTGGACTTCACCGTCTTCGGAATAACTTGTTTCCTTTGGTATAACATTCCAATCCAAAAGAACCTCTGTCATCGGCACAGGAATATATTTTCTGGCTTCTATTGGAACTATTTCTTTTAGTTGTTTTTCACTTACCGCTGGAATTTTGATAATTTTCAATAAACTTGAACTAAGCGGAACGGCTACCCCGCATTTTTTTGCAGTTACTTTTGATTCTCTCAATAAATCCGCCAGCGCTTCCGCTGTTTTTTGAGTTGACAATTTTGTTGCTCTTCCATTTTCTACATCCGCATATGCACCAAGAGATATTTCTCCGTATGTTTCAAGGATTGCCCTGCCTCTTTTCTTTTTCAGTTGAACTACTTTAATGGAAGAAGAGCTTATATCAATACCCAGAACGCTTTCTTCTCTCTTATTAAAATAATCTTTTATAGATTTTATTATGTTATTTAAGAATTCTTTCATATTTATGTATTATAATTATAGCAGAGAAAAATCCATTGTTCCATTGTTAAATTGTTTCATTGTTTTGGAAATAATCTTTTTTGTTTTTTAACAATTGAACAATGAAGCAATGAAACAATGAAACCATTTTTATAAATATTCCATAATTAACAGATTTTATGATGAGTTTAAAAAGAATACTAAACACAATTCTCAATTTATTGTTTCCTTTTTCGGAAATAAGAAGAAAAATAGAATCTTTAACCGCCGAAGAAATTTTGGAAAAATGTGAAAAAGCAGAAATTAACGATGACAAAAATACGCTGTCAATTTTTAGTTATGAAAATCAATTAATAAGAGAAATGGTTCATTTTCTAAAATATAAGGGAAATAAAAATGTTGCAAAACTTTTCGCGGAAATCTTATATTCAGAAATAATTGAAAAAATGTCAGAAATGTTTATATTTGAAAATTTTACAAACCCGGTGCTTGTTCCAATCCCACTTTCAAAAAAGAAATTTAAAAAAAGAGGTTTCAATCAAATTGAATTAATTTTGAAAGAATTAAAAAAATTAGATACAGAAAATATTTTTGAAACAGATACAAAATCGCTTATAAAAATAAAAGATACACTAAGCCAAACCGCTGTTAAAAACAGAAGGAGACGAATGGAAAATATTAGAAATTGTTTTGGTGTAAATAATGCAGAAAAAATTTATGAAAGAAATATAATTTTAATTGATGATGTTTTAACAACCGGCGCAACAATGAGAGAAGCAAAAAATGCTTTAATCAAAGCTGGCGCAAAAAGAGTTTTTTGTATAACTATTGCGCATTGACTTAGAAAATGTCCAATTAACTGGACATTTTCTAAGTCAGAATTGTTTCATTGCTTCATTGTTCAATTGTTAAAAACTAAAAACTAGAACCTAAATACGGGCTTTATTGAGCCATGTTTTGTAATTTCTTCAAATAAATTCTACTAATAATTGACAAAAAAGTCAAACGGTGCTATCATATATACAGAAAACAAATGAGGAGTACATCACAATGTCTGAAAACAAAAGTTTAATCATTTCGGATGAAAAATTCATCCGCAAAATGGAAGAAAATTCATTGAACCCAAAGAAGAATAATTGTTCTTCTTTTGGGAGAAAGGATGACTTCCTTGATATAAAAATTAAAGCAAATTCGGCCGAAGGTAATGAATGGGCCAGAGTTGAGATTGAGGAAGAAGAAAATTTTATAACAAAAAACGACCCAGAACGCCACAAAATGACAACCGTTGGCGGTTACAACTGGACCGAATTCGGATTTCATGTCACGTCTCGCCCATAAGCGAAAGTGACAAGACAAAGGAAATGTCGGATGAAAAAATTATTTTACTACCGCAAAGTTCCTTACGATTAGTGAGGTTCGCGCGATAGCAAAATCGGCAAATATTCAAGTCGCATCTCACAAGATGCGACTTTTTTTCATCAAAATAAGAAGTGTAACGACTATATTTTGATAGAACCCCTTCATCAATTTTGCCTTTGTTTTTTATATATAATTTTATATAAAAATAAAGTTTATTTTTTCTCTCGCAACGCAGAGCTGGAATAAGCCGAGCGAAGCGAGTGCGTTGCAGTTATGGTATTGTTCAAAATTGATGTGTGGGTTAATAATAAGGAGCAAAGCGACTATATTTTTTGAAAATCCAGCTCTATTTTTACATTTTTGTTTTTGAATTTTTGAGATAAAAAATTTCTTCAAATTTTTTAATCTTAAAATTCTTTGCAAAAACATAGAAATGGGGCTGGATAAAATCATTATGGATCCAAAACCTCATTAGGAGGTTTTGGATTTAAAATATTCCCATATCGCGGGTATAAAAGATGTGGAGATAATTATTAAAATTATAGGAAATAAATATTTATCCGCGCCAGACACAAGAATACCAAGATAATATCCAGCCAAAGTTACACCAAATGACCAAATAAATCCGCCAATAATATTATAACTAATAAATTTTTTATATTTCATTTCGCCAACGCCTGCAACTATAGGCGCAAGAGTTCTGATTACTGGAATAAATCGAGCAATAATTATTGTTTTGGTTCCGTGTTTTTCATAAAAATCTTTTGCCTTTATCAAATTATTTTTGTTGAAAAAGAACGAGTCGTCTTTATAAAAAATTTTAGGTCCAACTCTTTTGCCGAAAGCATAACCGACACTATCTCCGATAACGGCAGCAATAAATATTAAAAATATTGAGAGATATATATCCAAAAATCCCTGCGAAGCCAACAAACCGACTGTAAATAACAAACTATCGCCCGGCAAGAAAAATCCAAAAAATAAACCTGACTCAGCAAAAATAATAACAAAAATACCAAAATATCCGATTACTTTTATTAGTTCAATTAAATTAGCACTTGAAAATAATTCAAACATATATAATTATAATATTCTTTCTTATATAATTACATTATACATTTGTTAAATCAAAAAGATATTTCCAGATTGTAAACATTGCGTATGTATCCATTTTGCAATAAGTACATAGATTATTTATTTCTTCTTTTATTTCATCATCCATAAATTCTTTGTTCACAATTTTATTCCAAGTATCAGATGCCGTTGCTCCTTCCTGAATACAGAGTGTTTTATATGATAATTCTGGAGCGAAAACGGGTAAAACATATTTGATGGATGTTTTTCCTTTAAAACTTGGGTGTATAAAATTTTGTTCTGTAAAAATATCTCTTAAATCAATAATTCTGTTATTTAAATCATCAAAAAATGTTTTATGTTCTGGGTTGCGTTGTGCGAGTTCCCTATTTCTTCCCATTTCAAATGTCTTATTCCAAACCAGAACAGAGCCCTTGCTTGGCAAATATTTTTTCAGTGCATTTATAATTGCCTCGTCAGGATTTTTATTTTCTGTAAAAATAAATTCTGCGTGAATTGGTTCTGTTTCACCTTGATTAAAAACATGGAGTGAAAATTGAAATGGAATTTGATTAAAGGGGCGGTAACCAACAAATCTCGGAATCGCCGATCGAAATGTCTCATAGTCCAAAAAAGAAATGGGGCTAAAAATTGTGTTTAAAAAATTACTAATTTCTTGTTTATCAATGAAAACTTTTTCTAACTGTGTAGCATCAACTTGATTTCTTTGTTTTTCACTTAATTTTAATTCTTTAGGAACATCGTGGATTGAAAAAATTCCGCTATCAACCAGTTCTTCTAATTTTTTCTTTGATTGTCCGATACGAGAAATATCGTGAACACTATATTCCGGAACATGCGGATTGGAATGCGAAAAAGTTGTGCAGTGAGCGCTTCTTCCACGAGTGATGCATTTGCAAGAACCGTGAGGTTCTTTTTCTTGGGACATAAAGTCGTGAGCTGTTTTCATTTCCACCGCAACAGAATCAGATATGTCTAAAACTTGTTTTGTAAAATCTTCTTTTGTAAAAAGTTGATGAATATCAAGTTCTACTCCTCTAATATATTTGTTATTTAATCTAACAAGAAAAAGTTTTCCGACAGGAATTTTGAGTTCTTTTAAAACCAAATACTGAAAAGCAATATCATAGGAATATAATTCATCTTTCTTTTTTTTATCCTCCCCGCTGTTTGACGCTTTTACTTCACATAAATCATAAAGTTTTGTATTTGTATTCCAAACTAAAATGTCGCATATAATTTTATACGACTCTGTCTCAAATACGGGCTGATAGATAACAGGAATTTTTGCTTCTATGAGTTTTTTTGTTTTCTTAGTGTCGTTTCTATCGGACAACAATACACCGCCAGGAAACAAATCTCGTGCGAGTTGGTCAACCTTATTTCCTGTTTCAATAATACTCTGGTCAAAAACCGATAGTGGTTTTGCAAAATAAATGTCCGGCTTGTGAACTTTCAACCAAGCATTTTTTGCGCAATCTTTGTATATAAGAAAATCAGTTTTTGTTAATTTCATAATAAATTAGGCCGAAGCGCGAAATACCGAGACAATTAACCTCTTATTTTTATTATGCAGTGAATTATAAAGCATCGTTAAACATGATAATATAATATTATTAAATCGGTGTTAATAAATAATCTGTATTAAATGAAAACGCCGTTTGGGAAAATAAAAATAATATTACAATTTCTTATTTTTGCGTTCATCCTAATCGCTGTATGGAACTTAAATGCAAAAGAAATTAATAACGTTTTTGCAAATGGAAATGAAAATAATATAACTGGTTGGGGATGGTCAGATAATATTGGTTGGATAAGTTTTAATTGTGAAAATACAAACTCTTGTAATTATATAAGTTACGGCGTTAAATCCGACAATCAAGGAAATGTTTCCGGTTATGCTTGGAGTGATAATATCGGTTGGATAAGTTTCAATAAAAATGACGTGAGTGGTTGTCCGTCTGGAACATGTAAAATAAAAATAACCGGAAGCAGTGTTGATGGATGGGCAAAGGCATTATCTGCGGATGCGAATGGATGGGATGGGTGGATTAATTTAAAAACAAATCCTTCTTATGGAATTTCATATACTCAACAAACTGGTTTTTTTAGCGGATATGCGTGGGGTTCTAATGTTGTTGGATGGGTTGATTTTGGCCTTGTATCTTGGATTGGAGGACAAAATACAGTTCAGCCCATTGCTCCAATAATATTGTCTCCGGCGGGAACACATTTTAATACATCAACAATTTTATTTTCTGGCCTAGCATCTTCTACGCTAACTGTATTGAATGATTTTTCAAATTCAACAACAACGGCTGATTTGAATGAAAATTGGTCTCTTAATATTGACGAGCTGGCGCAGGGAACAACAACTATAAAATTTTTTACTTCCAATATAAACGGAACCTCTTCATCTACAGAAAAAACTATTTTTGTTGATACGGTCGCGCCGACATTCACTTCTTTTAATATACAAGAATGCGCATTTTCGTTAGAACAAAGTCGTTGTCTTTTGGCGGACAACTTTATTATACTTTCGTGGGAAACGAGCGATTCGGATATTTTATTGTATCATATTTTAAAAGATGGAATTGAAATTGCAACAACAACCAAAAATCAGTATTTATTAAATATTTTTGGTGGAACATATGATTTCAGAATAATAGCGAAAGATTTTGTCGGCAATACAACACTATCAATGACAAAAACTGTGGAAATTATTGACCTCCCGGGTGTAGGTTTTTTCTGCCAACCATATACATCAACTTTTTTAAACGGAGATTATTATATTCCAACCGGTAGTATATGTACATATCAACGCCACGCACTCGGCAATGTGAAAGCTTATGGCGATGTATATAAAGGAACAATTGGAAATTCAATTATTTTAAACGGACATTCTTTGGGGATAGCCGTTGAAAGCATCCAAAATGATTCAATTCTTTCAAGCTTAAACCAAGGAGATAATATTTTTATTGTTATGTATGAAAATAGATTATTCAGTGATGATATCGTCAATTTTAGAAATTATTTTACGAATGGGTCGGTCGCACCCCCGCATTTTAATTACGGAATAATCAAATGGAAATTTGGTAATTAAAATCGTCCCTAAGGACGATTTTAATCCATAATGTTTTTGTGAAAGTTTTTAAAGAGTCGTGGCAATTTTTTAATCCATCCCAGTGAAATAGTTTTCAAATTTCACGGGACAAGTAATGTTTTTTAAACAAACATTATATTCTGATTTTTATTTTTTTACCTCTTCAAAAATTTCTTTAATATAATCTTTTCTTTCTTGCGTCCATTTTACATAATCGTCTTCGCCGGGGTACATCCAAATTATTTTTGTATTTTCTGATGCAACATTTTCAATTTGATTTGCTACTTGCTGTGATGTTGGCCGTGAAATAAGCCCGTGTCCGTCCAAAAGAGCAATCTTATCAATAATGGTTCGCCATAATTCACTTTCGTAAAAATTTAATGCATGTGTTTGAATAATTGGCTGAACTTCAAAACCATCACTCTCCATTTTTTGGACTAATTTTCTTTGAGAACCATACATATTTATCGGTCCGTTTATTGGGTAATAATCTGGTTGAAAACCAGCTAAGTGTAAATTTGGAATATTTAAAAGTTCCTCATAAGTTTCAATTCTTGGTGTCGCAATAAAAATTTTTTTATTTGGAAATTTTTCCTTACTCCAATTCAACCAATTTTCAATATCGCTGTTGTTATAATAACTTTTATGTAGGTGTGGTTCGTCAAGAAAAAATCCTTCTACCTGTTTATATCCACCGAGTAATTTCATTCTTTTAAAATCATCTGGGGCAAGCACGCCAGCGCTCAGATAAACTTTAATATTTTGTTTTTCTGCTTCGCTTATTCTTTTTTCTGCCTCATCTTCACTAAAATTAGCTATCAAAATATAATCTACACCCAATTCTTTCATATCATGATAACTCGCGGGGTCATTCGCTAGTAAAAAACCAAACGAAATATTTTGGTCAAACTTGTTAGATTTAGGTCGTTCAATAAAAGAGAATATCAAAAAAATAAAAATAATTATGAGAAGAAAAATAATAAAAATAAAAAATAGTTTTTTCATATTATTAACCAAATCTTACAACAAAAAACACATTTATAAAAATAGGAAAAGGATTTAAAATGTGTTATTTTATAGATGAAAAATGTTTAAAAAAACATTTTTTTGTACTTTTTATATTCATACGGAGAGGTGCCGGAGCGGTCGAACGGGGCATCCTGCTAAGATGTTGGGCCTGAAAAGGTCTCGAGGGTTCGAATCCCTCCCTCTCCGCAACGATTCTTCAGAATAGTGTTTCAATAGCTATTCTGAATAAGCGTTTTTGTGTTGTTAAGATGGGATTCGAAAGACGCAGACAGAGAAAAATTTTAATTTTTCTTTCTGTCGAGTCGGGGTCGCGAACACTTATTATTTTTTCAATTTTGTTGAAAAAATAATTAGTGATTTGTGACCGAATCCCCGGTAAAATAGTCCTTGTTTGGAAATGTAGGGATTCGAATGAATTTTTACGCCGTAGGAAAAAACAAAAATTCACGGGCCTTGAATAAAATGATTATGATTTCAAAAATACAAGAAACACCAACTGACGAAAACGATGTAATTAATTACCCGACAATAATTAAAAAATTTCCTTGGTTGGTGCAAAAAGATCAAAATTGCATAATAAGTCCTGACAGTGATGGACTGCTTTGTGGGTTATTTGTTTCTAATCATTTAAACTGGAAAATTCGTGGCTTTTATGATGGAAAAGTTATGCTTTTAGAGAAAGATTTTAATATAAAAGATTGTATTTTTCTTGATATGGAAATTTTTAGAAAAGAAATACGAAGCGTTGGACAACACATGGTCATGTTTAATAAAAATGGTCTCCCTGAAAATTGGAATAATTTTGACAATTGTTTTTCAGCAAATAATACTCGAGGATACGGTTTTAAACCAAATTTCCCCCAAAAATATCCACTAGCTACAATACATCTTCTTCTTGGTGTTCTTGGTTCAGTTCAAGAAGTAGTTATTCCAAAAACAGCAATTTGTCCATTATTATACACAGACGGAACATTCAAAAATCTTTTTAATTATCCTGATAATTGTCTGAGTTGGTTAAATTTTCTGCAAGCAAACAATATTGAAAGTCCACTACATACAATATTTTTTAATGACCATTATTCCATCTTTAGTTTGATGAGTGCGTTGAGTGAACTATTTGATGAATTACGATCAATTACGGGTGGAAAACGTGGTGGTGACAAAATTAAACTTTCAAATGGAAAAGGTGAGTTAGTTCATTTTGATAAAAAAACCCAAAATATTGAACTTGATACCGTAAAGCAAGCTGAAAAATTTTTACATATACTCGCAAACAAAACCGGATGGAATTATTCCTCAGAAAAATGGTCATGGAAAAATTTATCTCATTTTTCTTTTAAAAAAGGCACAATGACACCAAGTAAAGGGCGTTATGATAAATTGATGACAAATAATCCTGTTTCATTTGCTATCACAAGCACGTTTGGTATTGAATACACAATCGATACTGATGGGTTTCTAGAATAATTTTTTTTGCGCTTCCAGTGTACACTCCTCTTTCATGCGTTTTTCTGCAATGGCACAATATTCAGGAGCAATATCAATACCTATATATTTGTATCCAAGATTTTTAGCTGCAACAGTTGTTGTTCCACTTCCAACAAATGGATCAAGTACTACTCCATTTTTAGGTGTAAAGCAACTGATAAAATCATACGGGAGTTTGTTAGGAAAAGTAGCCGGATGCTGGTGTTTGAGACGACTTCCATCGCCGGCTGTGAGATATTCCCATATCGTTCCTCGACATTTTGTTGGATTAATTTTGATTGAACGAGTTGCTATTCGAATCCCGTTTGTAAGACGAGTACCACCTCCGGTCATTGTCTTGCCAGCATGTTTCGATGGTATTTTTAAGTGTTCTTTATTAAAATACTGTGGTCGTTCACCTTTTAAAAAAATTGGTATATATTCATGGTCCACACGAAAACGTTTGTTCCACCATCCACCTTCTGCACCATATTTTTGGTAGATAACTGTTTCAAAAAGCTTGAAACCAAAGTTCTCACACCAATCAATAATTGTTTTAAAAGAAGTTAGGGACTTTCCAAAGTTCTTTGTCTGGTCCTGAATTACCATCACAGCTATTCCACCATCCTTAAGAACACGGTGTATTTCTTTACCAGCTGCATGTAAATCAAGAGAAAATCCCTTGTAGTCGCGAACGGCATCGTACGGTGGAGAAGTAATTACGATATCCACCGAATTGGGTGGAAATTTTTTCATTACTTCAACTACATCTCCACAAATAATTTTATTGATTGGCAACTCTTTATGTTTTTCTTGATCTTTATACTCCGGCAACTGGATTACCGAACTTCCTTCTTCACGAATAACATCAAGAACTACCCCCTGTATAGAAATATCCTTTCCGCTCCGTATAATTATTGGTTCCATATTTTTATTAGCTGGCTGTAATCGTATATATCCTTTCTCATGATAGTATTTTTTTAGTGTTACATTGTGATTATCTATTAGTGCAACAACTTTCTCTCCATTTTCTGCCGTTTCTTGTTGCCTTACTAAAACAATATCACCGTCATTTATGTTTTCATCAATCATACTATTACCAGAGACACGAAGTGCATAAACATCTCCAGAATTAGGAAGTTTATTTTTGGGAACAGCGATTAATTCTTTTTCTTGAATTGCCTCTATTGGCTGACCCGCGGAAATTGTTCCCAAAAGAGGAACCTTTATCATTTGACCAGTCGGAAAAACACTTATCGATCTATGTCGACTTTCTTGTTTTGAAAGATATCCCTTATTTTTTAGTTGTTTAATATAATAATGTGCCGTAGAAACTGAAGCGAGTTTAAATTTTCTCTGGATTTCTTCTAAAGATGGGGAATATTTATTTTTTTCTTGATATTTCTCTATAAAATCTAAAACTTGTTGTTGTCTTTTTGTTACCATGATGATATTATAGAAAATATATAGAAAGTTTGCAAGGTGGTTTTATCCACAGATAGATTATTTTCTATACACAAAGGTCAATATTATCAAAATTAATTTAAAAAACTATGTCCCGGAGATTATGTTAAATCATTTAGATATACCTTTTAGGGGGAGCTTAATACAAAATGTTTGAACATTAAGAAAATCCACCAATTTCTTGGTAGCTTTTCTGGGCGTTAAAATGAATAGGAGTTTCTTTCCTATAATGCTCTGTGTCGATTATTCAATATAGTTATGATTTGATGTAAAACCTAAACATTTTTACTTTAACATGACTGGCGCCCAATTACAAACTCAACATAAAAATGCAATGAGTAAAGGGACGAAGACATTCCCGCTTGGTAGAAATTCTAAAACTGGTGAATTTATCACAGTAAAAGAGGCCAAACAACACCCAAACACAACCACCGTTGAAAGAATCCCAAAATCAGGATATGGTGATACTGGTAATAGCAAAAAGAAATAATTTTATATTGAATTAATCTTGAAATCAGTGTGAAACTTAAGTAGTAGACATGGGTTGTCTTAAAAAATTTAAAAACACCCGTAGGAAAGACGGGTGTTTTTAAATATAATTTAGTGTTAACATTCTATTCTTATAAATTATTCCTGATCTGGGGTTTTAAGCCGTCTTGCTAATTTTTAATAATAAAATTTTTCGTAATGAATTTGACGTTTATCAACATCAAGTTTTTTAAATATATTTAAAAGTGAATCCGTCATTCCATCTGGTCTACATATGTAAATATCTCTGTCTTTAAGGTCCGGAACAATTCTTTTTATTTTTTCTTCATCAACATAACCATTCTCGTGTTTTGTGTTTTTTCTTTAGAAAAAACATAGTAAATATTTTTTCCTATCTCAATAAATAAAAGAAAAAGCTCGCACAAGTGCGAGCAAAGAGGAAATTTAATAAAAAGAACACTAGCTTTCGTGCAGAAGAATGGGTTTGAACCACTAACCTTCTGCTCGTTAGGCAGACGCTCTATCCAATTGAGCTACTTCTGCAAAAAAATACACCAAATTAAAAAATTCGGTTTAGAATTATCAATTCTGGGTTAAAATGCTCCCACGGAGCATTTTAATTAGTTAAGTGTTTAAAAACAGACAAAGTACTTTTCACCTAGCGGAATAAAGAATCCGCGAAAAATAAAATATTCCCAGTGAAATAAAAATCTTTCGATTTTTATGATGCTAAAGCATCATATTCCACGGGACAAATGTGGCTCACATAGCTCCCAACAGGAAGTAATGTTGATTAAATTAGTACCTCTTGGCTGAACACATTGCTGTGCTTACACCTAAGGCCTATCAACCTGATCATCTCTCAGGAATCTTAAATGATTTCTTATCTTGGAGTTGGCTTCCCGCTTAGATGCTTTCAGCGGTTATCCTTTCCCGACATAGCTACCCTGCGGTGCCGTTGGCACGACAGCAGGTACACCAGAGGTCAGTTCACTTCGGTCCTCTCGTCACATATTTCTTAATCTTTTTAATTGATTTAGAATTTTATCCCCTATTTCTAGGAGTGTAGACTATATCTTCACCCGTCAGTTTTCGACTGATTGGGGTGTCGGCGTATTACAAGTATAAATCTGTCCTAAAATATTTCAGAACCTTCCGAAATTATACAAGTCCGTTTGCCCAAATTAAATTGAACAAAACAAGTCGTTACGGGGTCAAATCTAATAGTTTTAGCAATTCTTTTTTGTCTTTCTTTTTCTTTGTAACATAGTTTTCTTTTTGAATTGTAAGAATTAAATCTACAAGTTTTCTGAAATCACTTTCCTTTAAAGAATTTATTGGTTTTTGTAAAATTTTACAACAATCATATAATGCTTTTGCTTGTATTTTTTTGAATTTTATATAAGGAATAAGGTTTTTAAGAATTTCTTCAATTCTCTCAAACCCATTAATCCTCAATTCAGTAATTCCATCTTTTCTTTTTGAAATATATCCTATGTTTAATTCTTTTCTTATCCAGTACAAAGGTTCGTCGTGACGACTGTCTTGATAAAAACATATTGTCGCCATAAAACGAATCCCTCTTTTGTTATCACTTCTTTTCTTTATTTGGAACATTAAACTTCCGTCTCCATCAAGAAAGCCAGCGATATATGCTAAATTAATTTTAGATCGACTTCCCACGGTATTGCCCCTCCCTTTACTTAGTAGTTTATATACTACTAAGTTATGATGGACCGTTTTCTTCAAATTGTACCAAAATCTGGCACATATTTAAGAAAGGGAGGGGTTCCACCGTTATTAGCCAAATTGTCATCTCATATTACTATGAGAAGTAGCAATTACTTACTAGAAGCAAATCTCCTCAAAAATCGACGCCTGCAACAGATAGGAGACCAACCTGTCTCACGCACTTTGTTACTTCGTAACAAACGCAGATTCACGCAGATTATACCCCATACCATAGTTATGCTATCTACGGGGCAAGCGCGGACTTACGCAGAAGTTACGAGGACAAATCATTTCTGTTTGTCTCTCCGTGTTACCACAGAGTGTCGGACTATACCTTCACCCTTTTCAGGGGACTGACGTGTAGTCTCTACGGGGTCAAGCGCTTTGCTAAATTTAAAATGTAAATATCAAAGTTTAAAATTGTCGTGTCCGCCGAAGGCGGACAAACTATCTTGGTTGTAAATTTTTCTTTGAAAAATTTACTCAACAATTTTGCATTTTGCATTTTGATTTTTTAACTTAGTGTTTCGCAATGCGAAACACGCAGACTTCCCTCGGTATTATCTTTTATTGGTCAATAAAAAAGATTTCACCGATATGAGTCAGTTTATATCAATCACGATTACTCGTGAAAGCCGCCGTGTTTTTCTCTTTTGGCTCTTTTAAACGTTTGTGGATTCAGAATACTTTGTAACCCGAAATAAATTCCGATTACAAACGGTCTGACATTTCTTCCATTATTACTAATGGTACTGACTATACCTTTTCCAAATTTTCCACCTTTGGAACTGACGTGTTAGTCCCGACGCTACGTCGAGGCTCTGCCGATTAAATCGACAAGTCGATACGGGGATTATCAATCTTATATGTCATTGCTTTTGGAATAAACGGAGCAACAATTGAGAGAAAATGATTATAATCTTTTCTACCAATCGCGATTTTCCATTGATTCCTATCTTTTACAATTGTTGGGGATATTTGATACTTCTTCTTTAAAGAATCAATAATTATTTTTTGATCTCCTAAAGAAAAAGAATGTGTGTTCAAAGTTATGTTCCCATGATTATTTGAACCGTCATCCATATACCAAACTGCCAACATTCTGTCAGAGAAAATTGGAAGTATTTCTGTGGGGAATTTTTTCACTTCATTTTTATAAAAAATTTCATGAATGATTCCAAAGTTTTTTAAACTTTTTGTATGGAAATACCAAGATACTTCATATAAATTTCTTTTTTTATTTATACAAGAAATTTCTTTTGGCTCACAAGATACCAAATTTTTTAGTATTTTATACTTCCACCAGACATACTCTTTTTGTTTCTCTCCGTGATGAACTCGAAAGCGAGCGGTATAAGAAGCCCGTATTCCTTTCGATCGGCATTCAAGCCGAGCATCACCAAGCAATGACCCTATAATCACATCAAGCTGATGTGATGGAAATGTAGATTGTAATCTTCCCACGATATTATCCATTGCGTATATTTTAACATATGCAACCGGACTTCACCGTTATGAGTCAGTTTATTATTCCTTTTTATTTTATTCTCGATGAGAATTTGCTGGGCTCATGAATCCTTACCCAGCTCACGTGACTTTTTAATTGGCGAACAGCCAAACCCTTGGGAGCTTCTCCACCCCCAGGATAAGTCGAGCCGACATCGAGGTGCCGAACTCCGCCGTCGCTCTGAACGCTTAGGCGGAACCAGCCTGTTATCCCCGGGGTAGCTTTTATCCGTTAATCTCCGACCGTATCTAATTCGAATCGTCGGTTCATTATGTTCTGCTTTCGCATCTGCTCGACATGTCCGTCTCGCAGTTAAGCCAGCTTGTGCCATTACACTATCGGCACGGTTTCCATTCGCGCCTAGCTGACCTTATAAACTCCTCCGTTACTCTTTAGGCATTATTGTTACTTTGTAACAAACGCAGACCTACGCAGATTATACGCAGATTTACGCAGATACAAGGACAAAACATTTCTGTTTGTCTCTTTGTGTCGCCACAAAGATCGGACTATTTCTTCTAAGTTGTTTTTTAAACAATTTAGTTCAGCGTGTAGTCTCTGAGGTTCTCTACTAATAGTAGATTGCCTGCTAGTTGTCCGCACCAAACAAATTTTTACTTCTTCAAGTATTGTTGGATACACCGGATTTTCTAGCATATAACTGAATCCTATTTTATAAAATTTAATTTATAAAATACCCCCTCATTTATTTATTTTGAAGTGGATTAAACTTCTGGAGGCGCCATAGTTTCAAAGTGCAGATTCACACAGATTTTAAAACACCGACTCCCGCCGATGAATTCATCTGCGTTAATCTGCGTGTTTTTTTATCTGCGTCTATCTGCGCCCTGAAGGATAGCGCCCCACTAAAACTGCCCACCACGCAATGTCTCTCACCGTTTTTGCCGTTGAGGTTAGAACATACATCACATAAGAATGGTATTTCACTGTTGACTCCATCTGTTCCGAAAAACAAACTTCAAGGTCTCCCATCTATGCTACGCAGATGAAACGTATATTCAATACGAAGTTGCAGTAAAGCTCCCGGGGTCTTTTCGTCCCGTTGCAGGTAATCGGCATCTTCACCGATACTGTATTTTCACCGAGCTGTTCCCCGAGACAGTCCCCCAGTCGTTACGCCATTCGTGCACGTGTGAACTTACCACACAAGGAATTACGCTCAACTTTGTTACTTTGATTTTTTTCAAATCAAGGTAAGAACATTTCTGTCTCACTCTTTGTGTCGCCACAAAGTTCGGACTATATCTTCAAAATTATTTTTTAGATAATTTTGTTTGGCGTGTAGTCTCTGAGGATTCTAAAAATTTTGATGGTTTTTTGCGATTCATTTTTTCAATCATTTTTGCAATTTTTTTAATTCCAGATAAAGAAAGATGTCTTCCTTCTTTTATCATCAGAATTATTTTAGAAAAAATTACAAAATCTGAATATTTTTCTGTTCTCAATTTATTTTTAGTAAAAAACGGAATAATTTTTTTGTTTAGGTCATCAATTGGCCTAACACAATATCTGTAAATATTTTCATTATGATTATCATATCTTTTATTTACAAAGATTTTTCCACAATCAAAATATTTTCTTATTGATTCCAAAACTTTTTTACTTTTTTCACCTTGAGTAACAACAAATTCAGGAAAAACTTGCCATCCAAGAGATGTGGTTTTATTTTTTACTATACTTACAGAGAAACACCCTTCTCCATCAGTAAAACCAACAATCCAATTTTCAATTTTTAGCCTTTCCTGCTGATTATCTGCACCAATTACTTTTTTACTTGGGATACTATTCATATTTCTATGGAATAATTATACCATAGTAGTATTGGATTCTACAGCATTTTATGCACAGGTTTTCCAGCATTTAGCCAAATTTTTCTAAGGCAATGTTATTCACCTTAGGACCGTTTGTTGATATTTTAAACAATACACATTACAACAAACTAATGTATTGACCTTATGTCGCCATAAGGACTCGACTATATCTTTACTTACAAATCGTTCGGCTATCCAATGTAATTTATAAGATGTTTTGCGTGTAGTCTGTGAGGATTTTCCGTTTGATTATTTTTTAATAACGTCTTGGATATTATATTTTCTCGTTCTTCCTATTCCAAAATTTAATTTTTCTCTGAGCTCAAGAATCTTTTTGAAACCATCTTGTTGCAAATGTTCTTTCTTATAAATAAGATTTATTATGTTTGCAAAGATGTAAAAATTTTTCTTTTTATTAGCCGATAGGAAATGAAATTTTTTGAAAAAAGGAATTACTCTTTTTTGTAATATTTCTATATTTGTTACTTCGTAGTAAACAATCCCATCTTTTCTTTCTCTAAGAGTGCCAAACCCTAGTTCTTTTTTAAAAAGAGCTAAAATGACACGGTCTTTTTGAGAAATATTGAATGATGGAGATAATTTCCAACTATTTTTATAATCTTCTCTTTTCTTTAATGAAACATTAAAGCTTCCCTCTCCGTCGGTAAAACCAGAAATATAGTTTCCGAGGTTTGGGTTGAAATTATTTAACCATTTTTTATGTTCATCCATAAAATTAGTTAACGGAATCTTTCCTGCGGATTGTCTGCATCATTATATTGTTACTGTCTTTTCAACCAACAAGACGAGTAATAATGATTACTTTTTTTCCGTCAGCTGACGGACCAGGTTTTCCCGCATATAGCAAAATTTATTTTCGTAACTACAACGGTTATTTTATAGTTACGGCCGACATTCACCAGGGCTTACATAATCCAGCC
>JBBTPZ010000029.1:0-7121 GCA_038065915.1 Patescibacteria group bacterium | reverse complement strand
CCTTAATTTATTTGGGTATATAATACCATATAATAAATAAAAAGCAAATGATATTAAATGAATAACAAATTAATATATTTTTTACTGAAAATAGTATGCCCACTCTATTCTGCTATAGCAGAATAGAGTGGGCGGTGTTTAAAAAAGATATAAAAAACAGAGTATAAAAACGCCTTCTCTATTTATCTCTACTAGAAATTAAATATTTCTCAAATATGTTTTTCTATGTATTTTACAAATTCCGTGTTTTTTTATCTTTTTAATGTGTAAAATTGTTCCGTATCCTTTGTGCTTGTGAAATTCATATTTTGGATACTTTTTTGATAAATCACACATAAGTTTATCTCTAGAAACTTTGGCAATGATTGAAGCTAGAGCAATTACTTTTTCTTTTTCATCTCCCTTTATTATTGTTTTTTGATTTAAGAATCTCTCTGGGGCTTTTATTCTTCCGTCTAATAAAACTTTGCACGTTTTAGGATTGACATCTTTTAAACAATTGTTGATAGCTTTTTGGATTGATTTTGTTATTCCTATTTTGTCTATTTTTTTGTGGCTCACAAATGTAATTTTATAATCAACCAATCCTTTCTTTTTTAATTCTTCAATTTTTTCAAACCATTCTTCTCTTTTCTTCACAGATAGTTTTTTTGAATCTTTAACTCCGCGAAAAATAGACATATCAAAATTTTTTGTCGTATTCTGTGTCCATCTGTGGTTTTTATCTGCGCTTGCCCTGTAGGAAGCTCCGCTTTCCTTCGGGGTTAATCTGCGTTCGTTATCTTTTAAGATAACGAACGCACAAACACAAACAGGCCCGGCCAATGGCCCTCTCCCAACTTCATCAATTCCGATTAAATATTTAATTTTCCAGAGTTTATTGGACACATTAGAATTATAGAATTTCAAAATACAAACTCCAAATAAAAATAAAAATCTTAAAAGTCGCCATATCTCTGCGATAGCAAAGATATGGCGACTTTTTTAGAAATTAAGAATTAGAAATTTATTCTGTCATGCTATAATTTGAGCATGACAGAATTTATACACCTCCACACTCACTCCCACTTCAGTTTGCTTAATGCACTACCAAAAATATCTGAGCTTGTTTCTGCTACAAAAGAAAAAAATATGAACGCGGTTGCACTAACGGATAATGGAAATCTTTATGGGGCAATTTCGTTTTATAAGGAATGTAAAAAACAAAATATAAAACCAATAATAGGTGTTGATTTTTATGTTGCACTTCGCATGCGACACGACAGACAGCCCGGTATTGATAGTAAAAGATATAGATTAGTTTTATTAGCAAAAAATGAAGCCGGATACAAAAATTTAATAAAATTAGTAAGCGATTCACATCTTACTGGTTTCTACTATAAACCGAGAATAGATAAAGAATTAATGAAAAAATATTCCGACGGGCTTATTGCGATTATTCCGTCTTTTAGTGGAGAAATAATAGAAAAAATAAAAAATAGTGATTTTGAAACAGCGAAGAAAATTTTAAATGAATATGAAGAAATTTATGGAAAAGAAAATTTATTCATAGAAATAACACACCACCCAGAAATTGATGGGCATAATTTTATAACAAAAAAAACAATTGAATTTGCGAAAGAAATCGGAGCAAATTTAGTAGCGTCACATGATGTTTATTATATAAATCCAGAAGACAGAGAAGCGCGCAACACGCTTCTATCCATACAAACAAATTTGGACTTTGGTTCTAATAAACGACTAACGAGTGAGGACGAGGATTTTTCTTTTATAGGACAAGAGGAAGCAAAAAAGTATTTTGCCGAAATTCCACAAGCGCTTGAAAATACAAAAAAGATTTCTGATTTATGTAATTTAGAAATTACTTTGGGAAATTGGGTCTTTCCAGAAATAAAAACTTCTAATGGAAATCACTCCGATGAATATTTATATGAATTAATAAATTTAGGTTTGAAAGAAAAAAACTTGGAAAAAACAGAAGAAGTTTCGACAAGAATTGAATACGAATTTGGAATTATAAAAAAGAAAGGGTATTCTCCCTACTTTTTGGTAGTTAGCGATTTATTGAGATTCGCACATAAAAATAACATTTTCACAAACACAAGAGGTTCTGCCGCTGGTTCACTTGTTTCTTATTTGATAGGAATAACAAATATAAATCCGCTTGAATATCAAATTCCGTTTGAAAGATTTCTTAATCCGGACAGACCTTCACCTCCAGATATAGATATTGACATGGCGGACACAAGACGAGATGAAATGATTCAATATGTGAGAGAAAAATATGGAGAAGATAGAGTCGCACAAATAGGAACATTTGGAACAATGATGGCGCGTGGCGCAGTTCGTGATACTGCACGAGCTTTGGGTTATCAATATGAAATCGGTGATAAAATTTCAAAACAAATTCCTCTGGGAAAACAGGGTTTCCCAATGACAATAGATAGAGCTATAGATGAAAATTCCGACTTGAAGAAAATGTACACCACTGATAAGGATGTCAAAAAAATTATAGATATGGCGAAAAAGATTGAGGGATGCGCAAGACATATTTCCGTTCATGCGGCAGGCATTGTTATATCACCGGTAGCAATAACAGAATTCACGCCCGTACAGCTTGACCCTAAAGGAGGAAAACTGATAACTCAATATGATATGTATGTTATTGAAGATGTCGGGTTATTAAAATTTGATTTTCTTGGTCTAAAAAATTTATCAATACTTGCGAATTCTGTTGATTTAGCAAAAAAAATAAAAGGGGTGGATGTTGATATACATAATATTCCAGTTGATGACAAAAAAACATTTGATATGTTGGCTCGCGGAGAAACTATGGGCGTATTTCAAATGGGTAGCGACGGAATGACTAAATACCTTAAAGAATTAGGGCCAACCGAAATAAGAGATATAAACGCTATGATTGCTCTTTATCGTCCCGGGCCAATGGCTTTTATTCCTGAATACATAAAGAGAAAAAGAAACCCAAAACTTGTAAAATATATTGACGAGAGATTGAGAAAAATTCTTGAAAAAACATACGGTATTTTGATTTATCAGGATGATATTTTGCTTATTGTTACAGAACTCGCTGGATATACATGGGCAGAAGCAGATAAATTCAGAAAAGCTGTTGGAAAAAAAATCCCAAAAGAAATGCAGGCGCAGAAAGAAAAATTCACGAGTGGATGTATAAAAAATGAAATGAAACCAGACATAGCAAAACAACTTTGGGAAATGATTGAAACATTTGCCTCGTATGGATTTAACAAAGCTCATTCCGCAAGTTATGGAAAAGTTACATATCAGACGGCCTATATGAAAGCAAACTTCCCTGTCGTTTATATGTGTTCACTTTTAACCGCAGACGCTGGCGATGTTGAAAAAATTTCCGAAATAATTGGAGAATGTAAAAGAATGAAAATTGAGGTCTTACCGCCGAATATAAATGAAAGTTTTGGTAATTTTACGGTCATAGAAGAAGGTGGGAAAGATAAAATTCGTTTTGGACTTTATAGTATTAAAAACTTTGGAGAAGGCATCGCCGATAAAATTATTGCCACAAGAAAAGAAGGTGGCAAATTTAATTCATTGGAAGATTTTTTAAGTAGAGTAAAAGATAAAAATATAAATAAAAAATCTTTGGAAGCACTTATAAAATGCGGCGCCATGGACGAATTCGGTGAACGAGGGCAAATGTTTGAAAATGTGGAGGATTTATTGCTTTATCATCGTGAAGGTAAAAAAACGGACGAATCACAAGAGTCATTGTTCGGTCTGATGGCAGATAATTCAACAATACCAAAACTAAAACTTAAAGAATTTCCTCCTGCAACACAAACTGAAAAATTAACTTGGGAAAAAGAATTGCTTGGATTGTATATTTCAGGACATCCGCTTGATAAATTTAAAGACAAATTTCAGAAACGTGAATACACGGTAAAAAAAGTTTTGGATGGACTTGAAGATGGAATGACCGTCGCAGTTGCAGGAATAATAAATGAAGTTAAAACTATAAATACCAAAAGTTTTGAGAAAATGGCATTTATTAATTTCTCAGATTTTACTGGGACGATTGAGATTGTCGTATTTCCTAAAATATTTGAAAAATATAAAGAATTATTAGAACCAAATTTATGTGTAATTATAAAAGGACGAATTTCATACAGAAAAGATTCAATAAGTTTGCTGGCAGAAGCTGTAAAAAAATTAGAAGAAGAAAAAAAATAATCCCCCAGCTTGGACACCGAGTGTCCAAGTGGCAATAAATTTATTTGTAGAAATAAAAAAGAGGTAAAAAAAAGACGACCATTCGGTCGTCTTTTTGTTTTTGAACTAATGAAAAATGAACGGATATTTTCCCTCCATAAAATTAACAAAGGGAAGAAAATTTTTTGTTTTTAAAATTTCTTCAGAAATTCTTACTACTTCTCCGCACTTTGTAAAAAATTTACATAATTTTAGTAACCGTTTAGTAACCGAGTTATTAAATTGTTTTATATAAAACAAAATAATGTTAATATATTGAAATGGAAAAAGATAAGAAAATACAAAATATCAGGCACTCGCTTTCACACCTACTTGCGGCGGCTGTTTTAAGTTTGTGGCCCGATACAAAAATGACAATCGGGCCTGCTATTGATAACGGTTTTTATTACGATTTTGACTTTGATTATAACACGGGCACACGCGGATTAGACGCAAACCAACGCGGACAGGTAGAAAGAATTTCTGACAAAGACCTACCAAAGATAGAAAAGAAAATGAGAGAGATATTAAAAAAATGGGACGAGTTTGAAAAAATTGAAGTTTCAGAAAAAGAAGCAAAAGAAAAATTTAAAGATAATCCATACAAATTAGAACTTATAAAAGACATAGTAAAAGATGGACAAAAAATTACATTTTATAAGTCAGGTGATTTTGTTGACCTATGTGGTGGCGGACACGCAGAAAGTGCAAAAGATATAGACCCAAATTCTTTTAAATTAAACAAAACGGCGGGAGCATATTGGAGAGGAAGTGAAAAAAATAAAATGCTCACTCGTATATATGGGCTTGCTTTTGAATCAAAAGAAAAACTTGATGAATATTTACAAATGCAAGAAGAGGCAGAAAAAAGAGACCACAGAAAATTGGGAAAAGAATTGGGTTTGTTTGTTTTTTCAGAAGTCGTTGGCAAAGGTCTTCCGCTTTGGACAGAAAAAGGAGCAATAATAAGACGAGAACTTGAAAATTTTATTGTTGAAGAAGAAATTAAAAGAGATTATAAACATGTTTATACGCCAGATATCGCAAAAATTGATTTATATAAAAAATCAGGTCACTACCCTTATTATAAGGACTCTATGTACGCTCCGATAAAAATTGACGAGGAAGAGTTTATGCTTAGACCGATGACATGCCCTCATCATTTTGAATTATATTTGAGTAGCCCAAAAAGTTATAAGGATTTACCAATAAGAATGGCAGAGTTGGCAAAACTTTATCGTTACGAAAAATCGGGAGAATTGACAGGACTTATGAGAGTAAGAAGTTTCTGTTTGGCAGACGCACATATTATTTGTGCTAATGAAAAACAAGCAAAAGAAGAAGTTGGGAGGGCATTAGATCTTATTGAATATATTTCTAATATATTTGGTTTTAAAATGGGGAAAAATTATTGGTACAGGCTTTCCCTTGGAAGTAGAAATGATGATAAAAAATATTACAAAGATGATAAAGCGTGGGAGAAAGCAGAAAAGATTCTTAAGGAAGTATTGGATGAAAGAAAATGTACTTATGTGGAGGCAAAAAATGAAGCTGCTTTTTATGGACCTAAAATAGATATACAAATGAAAAATTTTGCGGGAAAAGAAGATACTGTGTTTACGGTTCAGTACGATTTTGTGATGCCAAAAAGATTCAATTTAACTTATACCGATTCGGATGGAAAAGAAAAAGAAACAATAGTTATACATCGTTCTTCTATCGGAGCAATTGAAAGAATTATCGCTCTCCTTATAGAACATTATGCGGGGGCATTTCCTCTTTGGATTTCTCCGGTTCAGGTTGTTGTAATTCCTATATCAGAAAAACAAAAAGAATATGCTTTTGACACATTTAAAAAATTGAAAGAGGAAGGGTTACGAGTTGAAATAGATAATTCAAATGAAACTCTTGGCAAAAAAATAAGAAACTCAAAATTACAAAAAAATCCTTATATAATTGTAATCGGTGATAATGAAGTAAAAAATAAAACAATCACACTTGAATCGCGAGGCGGAACAAGTATGAAAGATGTAAAATTACAAGAAGCAATTGAAAAACTTCAAAAGGAAGTCAGTGAGAAAAAATAAATGAAAAATGCCCCAATGGGCATTTTTCATCCATAATTATTTTGTGTTAAAAAAATTGCCCAGTTAACTGGGCAATTTTTATTTACACTTTTCTTCTGTAATTCTGTTTGGTTTTACCTAATTTAAAACCAATAGAATTTTTGAAATTAGAAGGAGTCCTGTAAGCCGGTTTCCCTTTTTTATTTCCTACTTTTGCATAATTTTTCATCCTGTAGTGAAAAATGGCATTGCTCTAAAAGAGCACGGCTATTTTTGTTATTAATGTTGATAAAATTTTTGTTTTTAACATACTTCGTTTTTTAGTTTTTTCCCGTAATGCCATTTTCTACTACGGGATTCATCCTGTAGTGAAAAATGGCATTGCTCTAAAAGAGCACGGCTATTTTTGTTCATTAATATTAATAAAGTTTTACTTGTCCCGTAGCGAGCTTCCTGTCCCGTAGTGAACTCGTTCTACTACTGGGATGCTCTGCTACTGGGATTTTTTGAATTTTCCATTTTAATATTTTTTTTCTTAACGCCATTTTCTACTACGGGATTCATATCCTTTGTTAAATATTCTACAATTTTCCAATCTCTTTTAGATCTTTATCGGGCAAATATAAAATTAAAAGACCTATAATTATTCCACCTATTCCCGTATATAAATGATTCCAACCAAGTAATATATCTATCCCGTCCAGCACATACCAAATCCCACGCCAAATAAGAACTAATCCAACAACAATAAATACATTTTTCGCAAAATATTTTGTTAATGATATTCTTTGTTTTTTTGAATTCATATTA
>JBBTPZ010000028.1:0-1882 GCA_038065915.1 Patescibacteria group bacterium | reverse complement strand
GGAGGGGTCGCATAGTCCGGTTTAGTGCACTGGTCCTGAAAACCAGAGTCCCGTAAGGGACCGCGAGTTCGAATCTCGCCCCCTCCGCTCTGAGAATGAGAGAATACTATCCTCGTGTCTTGCCACCGCCATTGGCGAGATCTCGCCGTAGGCGACGAGAATCTCGCCTCCTCCATCCTAAAAAACGAAAGAATATCATTAAGTCTTGTCATCGCCATTGGCGAGATCCCGCAGAAAGCGGGAAAAACTAGCGGGCGAAAGCCCTTAGAGGTTCCCACCGCCTGTTGCGGGGTCTCGCCAGAGGCGACGAGAGTCCTCTACCCTCCGCCTTCGGTTCGCCGAAGTGAACCTGCGGCGTAACAATGTCCGTTAGAAATCGAAATCGGATTTTCCAAAGAAAAAATAAATACCCTTCTCCGCCAATTTACGCTCCAATTTTTTTGACAATCACTTTCATAGAGATATCATTGTAGTCAGACAAGAACATTAAATGAGGTATCTATGAATAGTACGGAAAAAGAAAAGGACGGTGAAATTCTTTTCTTTATTGAACCATTAGACCCGAAGACAAATCAAGTAATTTCTCAAATGTTCACCGAACTTGGAACTATATTTGAAAAAGTTTTTTCTATAAAAACCGACGAAAAAACATTTTTACCTACACCAGTTTGGGAATGCAGATATCAACCAACCCGTAGAATTGTGATGGCCAAAAAAATGTTGGATTTAAAATTCAAAATTTGGCTATTAAATTCTGACGGAAAGACGTTGGACCGTCGAGGAGAGTTCTTTTTCAAAAGTTATTTGGGTTAAAAAATCCGTGAAATTAACTTATTTCACGGATTTTGACTATTTACTTAAAAATTTCGTGATATAATTTATGTATATGAAATCAACAAATAAAAATGGATTCACAATCCTTGAATTGCTGATATCTATTGCAATTATAGCGATATTAACTTCTATAATATTAGTAACAATATCTGGAATAAAAGAAAGGGGCCGAGACGCTAGAAGATTATCTGATGTAAATGAAATACAAAAAGCATTAAACTTGTATTTTAGTAGTCACAATATTTTCCCCGTGTTTCCTGATGAAGTGAGTATAAACGGTGAGGATGCATTTTCAGAATTATTAAAAAATGAGAAATTTATGAGCAGAGTACCAGCCGACCCAGTACCAACTTTCGGGTCTTATAGATACCAATCAAACTCGGGAGGGACAAATTATTCTTTGGGTTTTTGTTTGGAAACAGATACAATTTCTAGATTTATAAAAGGATGCACCAACACATTGACTCCGTAAAAGATGCAAATAAACGATATAAAAAACAAAATAAATTGGAGCGCTTTAGAATTTGAATATACAGAAAAAAGTGTTGATTGGTTTTGGACTGTTTGGATAATAAGTGTCGGTTTGGCCGTTTTGTCTATTTTTCTTGATAATCTATTATTTGCGATTATAGTTATTCTTGGAGCATTTACACTCTCTTTGCAATCTGTTAAAAAACCAAGAATGATAAATTTCGAAATAAGCGAGGAAGGAATTATCATTGATAAAAAACTATATTTATATAACACACTTGAATCATTCTGGATTATTAATAAAGAAAAAAAAGCGATTGTTAAATCAAAAAAACTTGTTGTTCCGTTTTTAATACTTCCGTTAGAAAATATTGACCCAAAATATTTAAGAGAGTATTTAATAAAATATCTCAAAGAAGAAGAAATGTCCGAGCCAATGGCACATACAATAATGGAAAAGTTAGGATTTTAAATTTAAAAGCCCTGGGAGGGCTTTTAAATCCATAATATTTTTTTGTGTTTAGCCCTGGGAGGGCTTTTAAATCCATAATATTTTTTTGTGTTTAGCCCTGGGAGG
>JBBTPZ010000027.1:27502-31814 GCA_038065915.1 Patescibacteria group bacterium | reverse complement strand
GGATGAAAAATGCCATTATGGGCATTTTTCATTTATTAGCACTTATCTCATAAAAAATAAGTGCTGGATGATTTTTGTGTTTCAGTATGATATTATAAAATTTATATAAACCTTATTAAAATCAAATGAACAAAGAAAATCAAACTATAAGAATTGAATCTGGTACTATAGTTAGGGCAATAATAATAGTGCTTTTATTTGTTGCCTTATATTTTTTGAGAGACCTTGTTCTTCTTATTTTAGCTGCAGTGGTTTTAGCTTCCGCCATAGAACCTGCAACTTTATGGTTTAACAAAAAACTGCATATACCAAGATTGCTTGGTGTGATAATAATGTATTTAGCAATTTTTATTATTACTTTTAGTATTCTTTATTTTCTTATTCCTCTAATTTTAAATGAAACTATAGATGTTATTATAAAAGCGCCAGAAATTACAAAATCTTTCAATTTAGATTTAATAACGGGTGGTTATTTTGGGTCTGGTAGTACTCTGGGGAATCTTTCAAAAACAGTATCTCTTTCAGACATAATATTACAACTTCAAACTCTCGTATCAAATCTTTCCGGAAGTGTAGTTTCAATTTTGAGTAAGGTCTTTGGTGGAGCATTAAGCTTTATACTCGTCATTGTTATTTCTTTTTATTTGGCTGTTCAAGAAAAGGGAATACACAATTTTTTGAAAGTTGTAACTCCGTTTAAACATGAAAAATATATTATTGATTTATGGGATAGGTCGCAAAAAAAGATAGGGAGATGGATGCAAGGTCAAATAATACTCGCTTTGATAGTTGGGATACTTGTATTTTTGGGATTGACTATTTTAGGAATAGAAAACGCTCTTTTGTTGTCAGTTTTGGCGGCATCATTTGAAATTATCCCTTTAATCGGTCCAGTTTTATCAAGCATTCCCGCTATTGCAATAGCTTTTTTAGACGGCGGAATAACATTAAGTTTAATGGTTATTGGTCTTTATATAATTATTCAACAATTTGAAAATCACCTCATATATCCACTCGTTGTTAAAAAAGTTGTAGGAGTTCCAGCACTCGTGGTTATAATCGCTCTTATTATTGGAGCAAAATTAGCCGGCATTCTGGGAATTCTTTTATCTGTTCCTTTGGCTGCAGTTGTTATGGAATATGCGAGCGACCTTGATGCGAGAAAGAAAAAATTGCACGAGATGAATACAAAATGCCCAGAATAAGATAATATAATTTTACATTTTTTATGGACAAGCGACCGTTTTATTTAACAACAACACTACCTTATGTAAACGCCGACCCTCACATCGGCTTTGCTCTTGAAATTGTTCAAGCAGATATAATTGCACGACTAAAACGGCTTGAAGGTTTTGATGTTTTTTTTAATACAGGGACAGATGAACACGGTTTGAAGATTTACAAAAAAGCGCAGGGAGAAAATATTGCTGTTCAAGATTATGTTGATAAGTATGCCAAAAAATTTGACGATTTAAAAAATGCTCTTAATTTGAGTTATGATGCTTTTATTCGCACTACGGACAAGCACCACTTAATTGCAACTAAGGAATTTTGGGGTAGGTGTTTTAAAAATGGAGATATTTATAAGAAGAATTATAAAATTAAATATTGCGTTGGATGTGAATTAGAGAAAACGGAATCAGAATTAGTAAACGGAAAATGTCCCGAACATCCGAATAGAGAACTGGAAACAATTGAAGAAGAAAATTATTTTTTTAGATTTTCAAAATACCAAAATGCTCTACTTGATTTATATGAAAAAAATCCAGAATTTGTTGTTCCCGATTTTAGATTCAATGAAATAAAATCATTTGTTAAAAATGGTTTGATAGATTTTAGTATTTCTCGGCTCAAGGAAAAAATGCCCTGGGGCGTGCCTATTCCAAACGACGAAAATCATGTGATGTATGTTTGGTTTGATGCTCTCATAAATTATATATCAACACTTGATTGGCCGGAGAATAAAGAAAAATTTGAAAAATTCTGGGGTACATATGAAAACTCCAATGCGATTCAATTTGCAGGCAAGGACAATTTGCGCCAACAATCTGCAATGTGGCAGGCGATGTTGTTATCCGCGGGATTGTCCACGACAAAACAAATAATGATTCACGGGTTTATTCTTACAGAATCAGGAGAAAAAATAAGTAAAAGTGCAGTAAAGGTAATCTCCGCTAGACACACAGATGATACGACGAACCCGTTTTATTATGTTCAAGAATATGGAACGGATGCAGTTAGATACTATCTAGCTCGTTATATTCATCCATTTGGTGATACTATTTTTTCGCCTGATTATTTTAGGGAAGGGTATAACGCTGGGCTCGCAAATGGATTAGGAAATTTGGTTAGCAGGATTGTTAAAATGAGTATTAACTATAATGTAAATTTTAATGTTGATAAGTTAAAAAATATTTGGGAAATGGATTCTGATTCTGAATTGAAAGAATATAAAAATTATTTTGAAAAATTTGAATTTAATAAAGCTCTCGATTTAATTTGGGTTAAAATAGGTGACATGGATAAGAAAATCACAGAGACACAACCATTTAAACTTATTAAAACAGATGAGAAAAAGGCAAAAGAAATTGTTTCTGGACTCGTTTTTGATTTATATAAAATCGCAAAATTACTTGAACCCGTAATGCCAGAAACAGCGGAAAAAATTCAAAAGATTATTGAAAGTAAAAAAATGCCAGAACCTATTTTCTTAAGAAAAGATTAAAATGGAATTTAATTATATAGATATTCATTCTCATTTAAATTTTCCAGATTTTGATAGTGACAGGGAAGACGTGATAAAAAAAATGACTGACGAAAAAATTGGAACTATTTGTGTTGGAGCAGATTTAAAAACATCAAGAGAGTGTGTTGAACTTGCAAACAAGAATGAAAATATTTGGGCAACAATAGGGGTGCATCCAAATGATAATGATGAGGATTTTAGGGAAGAAAATTTTCAAACGTTACTTGGAAGCTCAGCTTCCAAGTTAGAGAGGGTTGTGGGAATAGGGGAATGCGGATTAGATTATTTTAGAATAAAAGGTGAACCAGAAAACGAAAAGAAAAGACAAAAAAATTTATTCGAGAAGCAAATTCAATTTGCAATAAAAAATAATTTACCTTTAATGATTCATTCTCGCGATTCTTATGATGATATTTTGAATATTTTGAATTCTTACAAAAAAGAAAATTCAAAACTAAAAGGGAACATACATTTTTTTGTAGGAAACAAAGAAGTTGCAAAAAAATTTATTGAAATTGATTTTACAATTTCATTTTCGGGCGTGATTACATTCTCAAACGATTATGATGAGGCGGTAAAATATGTTCCGATTGATAAAATTATGCCGGACACCGATTCCCCGTTTGTTGCCCCAGTGCCCTTTAGGGGAAAAAGAAATGAACCGTTCCATGTAAAAGAAATAGTGAAACGAATATCAGATATAAAAGAACTTGATTTTAATACTGCCAGAAAACAAATGGTTCAAAATGCTTTTAACATGTTCAAACTTCAAAACTGAAATTATAATCCAAAATCTTTTTATTTTTTGTTAGATTTTTGTTATTGATTTTAAATTTTACACTGTCATTTTTCATTTTGATTTTTAAATTTTTAATTTACATAATTTATTGCTTACAGCAATAAATTATGTTATTCTCTAACGCATGATAAAAAGCGAAAATAAACTGACAGAGATGAATGAAATATTAGAAACAAGTCAAGAAAAGAACGAAAATCTTGATGAAAAAGAAGGAAGAGTGTATGAGCTTGGTTTTTTGTTAGACCCAGCTATTCCAGAAGACAAATTAGACGAAGAATTCTCTCTAATTAAAAAAGTTATTGAAAACAACAACAGTTCTTTTATTTCTGAAGAAAGACCAAAAATTAAAAAACTTGAATACACGATTTTCAAGGCCTCTCACGATGGTAAAAAAATACATAACACGGCTTATTTTTCTTGGATAAAATTTGAAACAGTACCATTGTTAGTGGACAAAATATATGAAGAAATTAAAAAGAACGAAAAAATTATAAGATTTATAATCATAAAAACAGTCAAGGGAGATACATTGGCGGTTGTTAGAAAACCAGTAATAAGAGAAAAAAGAAAAATAGCAGAAAGGAAAGAACAAAATTCTGAAATTTCAAAAGAAGAATTAGATAAAACAATAGATGAGTTAGTTATAAATTAATTCAAAACCTCTGGGAGAGGTTTTGAATCCATAATGTTGAGCTTTTAAAGAGATGTGTTAGTTTTGAATCCATAATGTTGAGCTTTTAAAGAGATGTGTTAGTTTTGAATCCATA
>JBBTPZ010000027.1:0-27402 GCA_038065915.1 Patescibacteria group bacterium | reverse complement strand
GTTTTGAATCCATAATGTTGAGCTTTTAAAGAGATGTGTTAGTTTTGAATCCATAATATAAAGTTTTTATAGAAATTTAATCATTAATATTTTTAAAAATATGTATTTCAACAGAGCAATTGTGATAGGAAATTTAACAAGAGACCCAGAAATGAAGGCGCTTCCTTCAGGAATATCTGTTACAACTTTTTCTATTGCGACAAATAGAGTTTGGAAAGACAAGGAAGGTAAACAGCAGGAAAGTACCGATTATCACAATATTGTTGTCTTCGGTAAACAAGCGGAAACTGTTGCTAAATATTTAAAGAAGGGAAGTTCAGCGCTTGTTGAAGGTAGAATGCAAACAAGAAGTTGGGACGCGCAAGATGGTTCTAAAAAATACAGAACGGAAATAGTTGCTGATAGAATACAATTTGGGCCAAGACCCGGTGGAGGAACAGGCTCATCTTTTGCTCAAAAATCAGGTACCGCGGGAGCAAAACAAGAAAGTGTCAAGGAAGAAATAGAAACAATTCAATATCCGGACGATGAAATAAATCCAGATGATATACCGTTTTAGTCAATAAAGCAAAAAAGCAAAAAAACATAAAAACAAAAGAAATTTATTATAAGATTAAAGTAAAAATTTTGAATTTTAAATTGTTATTTTACATTTTGAGATTTACATTTTAAATTAAATACAATGAATCAGTGTTACTTTTCAAAAAATAATATAAAACACATAGATTACAAAAATATTGAATTATTAAAAAAATTCATAGATTCTCATGCGAGAATAGTTTCTCATAAAAAATCAGGAGTTTGTACGAAGCACCAAAGAGAACTTTCTAATGCAATTAAAAGAGCAAGATTTTTGGCTTTATTGCCTTATATAGCAAAGTAATAATATAAAAAATTCCAAATAACTAATTTCCAATTACTAATGGAATGTCCAATGTTGAAAAAGTTAGGCATTTTGAAATTTCATTAGGGATTAGATATTAGAAATTAGGAATTAAAAAAAATTGAACTACTGTTCAATTCTTCTGATGTAATCTCCCGACTCAGTATTTACTTCAATTGTGTCTTCTTCATTAACAAACAGAGGCGCGGTTATTGTTGCTCCAGTTTCTAGTATTATTAATTTTGTTGCACCCTGTGCGGTGTTTCCTCTTACGGCAGGAGCAGCCTCTTTTACTTTTAATGTAGCTTTTATTGGAAACTTTAACCCGATGATTTTATCATTAAACATTAAGGCATCAACAAGAGAATTTGTTTTTACAAATTTAATCCCATCTCCCACCATGTTGTTTGGTAAAGCAAATCTCTGACTAAAATCATTTTCTTCACAAAACCAATACTCGCCCTTATTCATATAGAGATATTTTATTTTTTTTGTACTTAAATCAGCTTCTTCGGCTTTTTCTGATTGATGAAAAGAATATTCAACAACTCTTCCAGTTATCAAATTTTTTAGTTTTGTGGCATTAACGGGCTTTCTTTGTTGTTTACGAAAAACATGTGAGGAAAGTACTTCGTAGGGCTCTCCCTCAAATTCAATATATTTTCTTTCCTTTATTTCGTTGTATTCTAACATGATAGATTTTTAATGAGCGAAGTGAATATAAAAATCATCATCAAGCCCTTTTAATTTTATGTTTAAAAAATTAAAAGGGCTTGATTAGAAAATATAGTCGCCACGCTTCTTATTTTTCTAAAACATTCTACCAGAAATTTTAAAAGATTCAAATGTTGATATTTATCTTTCGTTGTGGTATTCCTTAAGTAGATTAAAATTTCTTTAACATTTTAATAGGAGGCAAAATTGAAAGATGATAATAATATCTCTCTTGATACAAGAGACAGTATTAACAAACTCAATCTTTCTCTTTCGTCTCCAAAAGAAGAGGCGAGAAAAGAAGAGGTTGAGAATTTTCGCATTGATTCAGCAGTAAAAAGTTTGAATATTTTAAAAACTGAAAATGTTGGAATCATCGCAGACACAGGAACGGGTAAAACAGTAATAAGTTTTATTGATATTCTCATACACAAAATTGAGAACGAAAACCATCGTGTCCTTTTTTTAGTACCACGCAGAAGTTTGGCTCATCAACACGAAAAACTTTTTCACAAAGTTGAACGAGAAGGTACAACCCAAACCGCAGTGTTTATTGGTGGAGTTAAAATTAAAGACCGTAAATGGTATGACAAGAGGAAAAAAATTATATTTGCGACGCCTCAAATGTTTATGAATGACGTTAAAAGAGGAATTGCAGACATAGAATTTTTTGACGACATCGTGATGGATGAATTTCATCATTCTCGCGGTAATTATGACTATGTCAAAGTAGCCGAACTCGCGGAGCAATATCACAAAAAAATTATTGGACTTTCTGCTTCTCCTGGGGACACAGAAGAAAAAATCAACAAACTTAAAAAAAGCTCCCGCATTTCTAATTTTATAAGAGTTGAAGTTTCAACTCCTAAAAAATTGGAAGATGTCATTTTTGCAGAACCTGACGAAACTCTTCTTTCTATTGAACAACAGTTTTTCAAACTTTTTTCCGCAGTTGAAAAAAGATTGGAACAAAACGGTATTTTCTTGAAAAGAAGCAGGGAAGATTTGGGTCAATACCTTTTAAATGGAACACTATCAATTCTAGAAAAAACTATTCAATACGAGACACTTAGAGAAAAAGAATTGAAAGCAATCGGAAAATCCATTGATGCAATATCAAACTATGAACCGAAAAAATGGAAAGCGCTTATGTGGTATGCGGTTTATCGCAAATTGAAACATGCATATGCTGTTTGTATTACAGAAAGTTATGTAACCTTTCTTACTTATGTTGAAAAAATCAAAAAGGACAAAACAAAAGCATCTGAAAAAATCCTTGCTTCAAAAGTTTTTCAAGACATTGTTTCCTTGGCCGAAGAACACAAAAACGAACATCCAAAAATTTTAGCTCTGATAAAAAATGCAAGATATCTTTATCGCTTAAAGATGAAGACAATAATTTTTGTTGGAGAAAAAGTTACTGGCGAATATATTAAGGGAATAATGAATGAAAAAATTCCAATTTCCGAAGTAGTTTTTGGCGGGCAGAAAAATGTAAAAAACCAACTTGAGACAATAGAAAAACTCAAAGACGGCGGGCTTATGTTTTTGGTCTCCACTTCTGTTATAGAAGAAGGTCTCAATGTTCCAGAAGTTGATGCGGTTGTTCACTATTCAATGCCAATGACCGAGATAGCTCGCATTCAAAGAAATGGAAGAACGGCGAGGGTAGAAACAGGGAATGTAGTTTTTATTGTATTGAATCATTCTCTTGATAAGGCCTTGTATTGGATGACATTCCGTGGTGAACAGAACATGAAAAATCTTCTCAAAAAACTGGAAAACATTGAAGAAACAGAAGAAAATATTTCGGAAAGTGAAGTTACCCAAGACGGGAAACTTTTGTTGGGTAAAAATGTTTCAGAAAGTGAGGTTACTTCAAATGGGAAACCTTTGGTGAGCAAGAGTGTTTCAAGGAAAAGAACAAAAAGATGTCCTGGGACATTAGATTTATTTCAAGAAAAAAAAACACCAAAGTTAACGATTCTTGTGAAAGAAGAAACAAAAAACCCCTCAATCGTGCTCGGGACAAATTGCTTGGAGCAATTTGAAAAACATGAAAAGAAACCTGTAATAGGCACAAAAAAAGAAAAATGGTCCTTTTTCTCAATTATCTGTTCTTTTTTAAAAAAATTATTTGGATTGTAGTTCTTTACTAATTAAAAGCCGAGTTGTTAAACAACTCGGCTATTTTTTAACAGTGTAACAATGAATCAGTAAAACAATGGATCTATACCTCCTCGTTTATTTTAGCAACAATTTTTTTAGTTATTTCTTCGGCTATTTTTTTGTTTTCTTTCTCTTTCAAAAAATCTTTTGCAGAATCGTAGCCTCTTCCCAATTTTATTTCACCATAAGAATATGATGAACCAGATTTTGTTATGAATCCATATTTTTCGCCAAAAGCCAAAATTTCTCCTTCCTTTGAGATTCCGACATTATACATAATATCAAACTCTGCGTTTTTGAAAGGGGAGGCAACTTTATTTTTTACAACCTTAACTCTTGTGCGTGAGCCGATTATTTCCTCGCCTTTTTTAATTTGTGCGATTCTTCTTATATCAAGACGGACGGACGCATAAAATTTTAGAGCATTTCCACCAGGAGTTGTTTCTGGGTTTCCAAACATTACTCCAATTTTCATTCTTATCTGATTAATGAAAATAACTATTGTTTTACTTTTTGCCACAATCGCTGTAAGTTTTCTTAATGCTTGTGACATAAGGCGAGCTTGTTTACCGACATGATGCGCTCCCATATCTCCTTCAATTTCATCTTTGGGCGTGAGTGCGGCGACGGAATCAATGACAATAACATCAATTTTTCCCGTCCTCACAAGTGATTCAACTATTTCAAGAGCTTGTTCTCCTGTGTCTGGTTGTGATATCAAAAGTTCTTCTATTTTTACTCCGAGTTTCTTGCTATATTCTGGGTCCATCGCATGTTCAGCATCTATAAATGCGCAAACGCCACCTTTCTTTTGTGCCTCTGCTATAACATGCAAGGTTAATGTTGTTTTTCCAGATGACTCTGGTCCATATATTTCTATAATTCTTCCGCGAGGTAATCCTCCAACCCCAAGCGCCACATCTAGTCCCAACGAACCTGTCGGTATTGCTTCAACATTTACTCTTGGTTTTTCACCTAATTTCATTATTGATTCTTCGCCGAACTTCGTTTTTATTTGCGCCAGCGTATCTTCAATGGTGGTTTCATTCATAGATTTTTTATTTTCGATTCTGTTTATTTTTTTATTTTTTATTGCCATAATTCTTAATTTAAAATGCAAATCTCAAAATGAAAAGTGACAGTGTAAAGTTATAAAATTAAAATTATTTTGAATTTTGTTTGATTTTGACATTTTTAACTGTCATTTTGCACTTTGATTTTTAAATTTTGCATTTGTTTTTCTTATCATATTATAACATTAAAAATATTGTCTATTTTAGTATTATGTCAAAAACTTTTTCCACCCCCCTATCAAATCTATCATTAATTGTAATTGAAATTTTATTTAATCCTTCCGATAAAATATATTTTTCATTAAAAAATCCATTTTTATTTATTAAAATTTGTCTACCATTTAAACTAACATCAGTAACATTTTTAACCGCACCTCTTATATCTATAACAGGAGAATTGTATACGGAACCATTTTTTGGCTCGTTTAATTCAAGCATTGGACCTCTTATAAAATCTATTGACCTATAAAAAATAAATATAACAATAAAAATAGCAAGAAATATTCCGAAGATTATTCCAGCATGTTTCCATTTATTTTGCATAAAGAATCATCAAACAATTAAACACAAAAAACATTACTTGTCCCGTTAAATATTTATCCCGTGAAATCTGAAAGTTATTTCACTGGGACGAAGTATATTTAACTGGGATGGATGAAAATGCCATTATGGGCATTTTCATTTAACTTCTATTTTCATCAGGACTGCCAAAATCAACTTTCGTGTCTTCTTCAACATCTGCTTCATCAAAACCACCAGTATCAGATTTTATCATCACATCTCTTGGTTTTGAACCGCTTGCTGGGCCTATAACACCTCTTTCTTCTAAAATATCCATAAGTCGAGCGGCTCTTGAATATCCCACTCGCAATTTTCTTTGCAAGTAAGAAGTTGATGCCTTACCAGCTCTCACAACAGTATTTTTTGCATCTTCATACAAATCGTCATCGTCATCAAAAGACCCTTTTTCAAAATCTAAACTTGTTGAAAACAGAACATTGCTTTGTTCTGTGGAAGAGATATCAACCTCGTCAGGAATTTCATCACCATATTCTTTTACTAGATATTTTACAATTAATTTAACCTCCTTTTCTGATATATAAGCAGACTGCAATCTGATAGGTTTTGACATTTCGCCAGAAAGATAGAGCATATCCCCCGAACCGAGAAGTTTTTCCGCTCCGGCTCCATCAAGTATTGTTCTTGAATCAATTTGTGATGCTACCTGAAGAGCGATTCTTGCAGGAATGTTTGCCTTAATTAATCCGGTAATAACATTAACGGACGGTCTTTGTGTTGAAAGAACTAAATGTATTCCAACAGCGCGGCTCATTTGCGCCAACCTTACTACTGCCGATTCCAGCTCCCGCGGGTACATATGCATTAGGTCTGCAAGCTCATCCACCACTATTATTATGAAAGGCATTTTTTCTATTGCCTCTACATCTTGGTAAATATTTCTGTCGTTCCTATTCATTATCTTTTCAACCGCCGGCGCTAGTATATTTTTGTGATATGATTGTATATCTCTAACAGCGCTTTTTTCTAATAAGTCATATCTTTTTTCCATTTCTTTCCCAGCCCATTTAAGCGCCAAGATGGCCTTTTTTGCGCTTGTTATTACCGGAGTGAGGAGATGTGGAATTCCATTATAAAGTGTTAATTCAACTCTCTTTGGGTCAATCATTATAAACTTTACATTTTCCGGTGAATTTCTAAAAATTAATGAATTTATTATTGTATGTATAGATACAGATTTTCCTGAACCGGTTGCTCCTGCAATTAATAGATGTGGCATTTTTGATAAATCACCAAAATGTGAATCGCCGGATATTCCTTTCCCAAGAGATATTGTGAGAGGTTTTTGTGCTTGTTTATATTCGGTAGAAGAAAGAAGACCTCCTAACCCAACTGTCGCTTTTGCTGTATTTGGCACTTCAATTCCAACAAGTGATTTTCCTGGTATAGGCGCTTCAATTCTTACAGGATGAGCGGCAAGAGCTAACTCAAGATTATTTTGCAAACCAAGTATTTTTGACAAACGGACTCCTTCTGCTGGTTTTAGAGAATATCTTGTTACGGTAGGTCCGATTGAAATTTCATCCATCTCCACATTTATCCCAAAATTTTGAAGAGTTCTTTTTATTATGTTTGAGTTTGCTTTTATATCTCCGACATCAGGTTTTCCTTTATCTCTTTGTAATAATGAAAGGGGAGGCGGGATATATTCTTTATAGAAAGCCATGCTAGGAGATAATTGTATTTCTTCTTCGTCTTCTTCTTTTTTTATATTCTTTTTTCCAAGGATTCCGCTTAATTTAAATTTACCTTCAGTCAGTTCTTCTTCCAGAACATCTTCCTGAATTTCTCCAGTTTCCGTATCTTCATATTCTTTTATATCAACATCGTCTTTTCTCCATCTTCTCCAGAATAAAATTGTGTCTAAAGTTATTTTGGTCTCAAATATAAGTATTAAAGATATTATAAAAAATGTGATTAAGAGAATTATACTTGCATAGAAATCAAAAAATTTTAACAAAGGCATTGAGATTAAATTTCCAACCACACCACCTTTTTGTTTTGAAATTAAATCAGCTAGTCCAAGTGCGGATGTAAACAAAACAATCGCGCTTATTATTTTTAAAATTTTTAATTCCGGCCTAATGGGTTTTATAAAAGAAATTCCCAAGACAAACAAGACAAAAGGTATAAGCAAGTATCCAATTCCAAATAAATAATTAAAAAATTTAAAAATATATTTTCCAGCTGACCCCGCTCCGTCAAATGAGGACAAAACAAATATTATCCCCAAAACGAAAAACAATATTGCCCATACTGTATTTACGGTTTCTTTTTCAACATGTTTGAAAATATTTAATTTACTAGGTTGTTTTTCTTGTTTTTTAATATTTTTTTTTCTTGCTGTAATTTTTGTCATGGTGTGGAAAACTTTTTTATATGAATATTTTAACACAAGAAAACCATACATAATAATACAAAATGTAAATCTTTGTTTATTGTATGGATTCAATATTTTTTACCCTGTTAAATAATTTTTTTCAAAAATTATTTTTGCGAGGCAAAAATATTTAACAGGGTGCATTTTGATTTTTGCATTTTCAATTTTTTTAAGTCCTTTACAAATTAAAATGTCCGATATATAATAAAGGACATAATTCTTAAAAGACAATAAAATGGAAAAGGACAAAGATATAAAAGACATTGAAAACATTAATGTCTTTGAACAAACCGATTATTTAACCTTTATGCTAAAAAAGGCGGAAAAGATTGTTACTGCTATTTATTTGGTTACAAACTTGTTTCCAACAAATGACCCCCTTAAACATACTATGAGAGAGAAATCTGTTTGTCTTTTATCTGATGTAAATTGTATAAGACAAAATTTTGATTCCACAAATGTGAAATTTGTTCTTAACTTGGATTTATCCATATCAAACATTTTATCTCTTTTGAGTGTTGCCAGAGATACAAGATTAATATCTGAGATGAATCATTCCATTCTTGAAAGTGAAATAAAAAATCTTGCTAACAGCGAATTCAATAATAACAAAGTAAGTATATCCGAAGTCATTTTTCATGATAAATTTTTTGAAACTAGCAAAAAGCTCACAGACGAAAAAATAAAAAACTCATACCTAAATAAATCAGAAATTTCGGAGGGAGATAAACCGCTTGGTTCAATGTCCTATAAAGACAATAAATTTGTCATGTCCTTTAAAAAAGACCTGCCTGCGCAGGCAGGAAAGGTTGTTCAAAATAAGGATATATCAAGAAGAGTTGGACAAAAGCAACAGGAAGCAAAAGAAAAAAGAAGAACACTAATAAAAAATTTAATGAAAAACAATAGATTTATAATGATAAAGGATATTATGAAATTAATGAAAGATTGCAGTGAAAAAACAATACAAAGGGAATTAAACTCAATGGTTACTGAAAATATCATAAAAAGAGAGGGAACAAGAAGGTGGAGTAAATATTACCCAATATAGGGCTATATTTGGTGTTTTGACAGGATTCTTTAAAAGCCCGCTAGGGGGCTTTTAAAAAAATTGACTTTTTATCCCAAAAATGAGAATATACATAAGTATTTTATTAGTGTTTTTTCAGTTTAGAATATACCAGATTTATTATTAGATTAGTTTTGTTTTCTTGTTTTTAACTTGTCCCGTAGTGAGCTTTGCTCTACTACTGGTATGATTTTTGCATTTTAATTTTTTAAAGAGTTATCCACAAAGATTTTTGCTGTTAATCTCGCCAGATACTATAATGTTTCTTAAGGATATAATATGAATTAATATAGAAAATAACGGTGAATTGTTTTTATGAGAGTCACCTAGTTTTGGTTTATGGATTCAAATCTGGCACTACTCTTTAAAATCTCATTGTAGAGATTTTAAAGTTATAGTGGTTCAAAATTCGGTGGTTCTCTGGAGGACGATCTTCCAGTATGCGTTGCGTCTCATAAAGTAAAAGTTGATGAGACCAAGACAGACCTTTGAAAACTGAAAAATTACCCACTAAACCTTAGTGGGCGTTAGAAGTTTTAACTGACTCTGTTTCTCGTTTATTATTAGTCGATTAGTTATAAAGAAAAACGAAACTGTTTTGAAAATCATGTCGATGGGTTTCAATCAGTTGTCGCAGATTATTTTAACTTTTGTTTTTAAAAAACTTTTGTTGAAATAATCAGTAAAAAAATTATTAGTAATTATTAGTTTATAAGTCGAAAACAATTTACTTGTGTTAACAATTTTTATGTTGTTCACAAAAATTGTTACGCATTTTATTTTATTATGAGTAAATTCAAAAATTCTAATTTTGCGAAAGCAACAGCAGGATTTGTAGGTTTGGCAGCAGGAGTGTTCATGTTAGGAATGGTTGTAGTAGCAACACCCGCACATGCGCAAACTGTTGACGAGCTAAATGCACAGATTCAAAGTTTGCTCGCGCAAATTACAGCTCTTCAGTCACAGTTGAATACAATTTCGGGTACACCATCAACAGCTGGAAAATATACATTCACCAAGGACCTTACAATTGGCTCAAAGGGTGACGATGTAACTTACCTTCAGACATATTTGCAAGGCACAGGACACTTCACATTCACAGGAGCTAAAGGATACTTTGGTTCAATAACGAAGGCAGCAGTTTCAGCATGGCAAGCAGCTAATGGAGTTGCACCAGCAGCAGGATATTTCGGTAAAATATCTATGGCTAAATACAACTCAGTAGCTGGAGGTACAACCACAACAGGCGGAACTACAACAGGAGGTACAACAACTACAACAACGACACCACCAGTTGCAGTTGGAACAGGTTTGACAGTTTCAAGCCCAACACAACCAGCAGCATCACTTGCACCAGAAAGCGCAGCAAGATTACCTTATACAAAGGTAAACTTCACAGCTAGTGCAGACGGTGATGTCACAGTTAGCAGTATCGTAGTTGAAAGAGTTGGTCTTTCAGCAGATACATCACTTTCAGGAGTAGTTTTACTTGATGAAAATGGTACACAAGTTGGTATTGCTAAAACATTAAATTCAAATCATCAGACAACATTGTCAGAAAGCTTTGTAGTTAAAGCAGGACAAACAAGAACAATGACAATCGCCGGCAACATGGCATCAAACAATGATGCAAGAGCAGGTGAAGTTGTTGGATTGAATGTTGTTGCAGTAAATACATCAGCAACAGTTAATGGTGCGTTCCCTGTAACAGGAGCAATGCACACAGTTAACGCAACATTGGCAATCGGTTCAGTTACATTACAAAGAGGAAGCGTTGACCCGGGAGCAAGCCAAACAAAAGAAGTTGGCACAACTGGTTATACATTCTCAGCTGTTAGAATCACAGCAGGTTCAGCAGAAAAAGTAATGTTGAATTCAATAAGATGGAATCAAACAGGTTCAGCTTCAAAAGATGACCTTGCAAATCTAAAAACATATGTTGACGGAACAGCATATGATGTAGTAGTAAGTTCAGATGGTAAATACTACACATCAACATTTGGTTCAGGAATTGAAATGGACAAAGGATTCTCAAAAGAAATGTCTATAAAAGGTGATGTCAACGGTGGTTCAGGAAGAACTATTGACTTTGATATCGCAAAGAGAACAGACATAGGTGTTTCAGGTCAATTGTATGGATATGGAATAATTCCTCCACAGACAGGAGCTTCAGACCCAACAGATGACACCGCAGCATTTTCTTCAGTAGAAGACCCTTGGTATGACGCGGCACAAGTTACTGTATCAGCAGGTTCAATAACTGTAAGTTCAGACACTGCAATTTCAGCGCAAAATATTGCTGTGAACTTAGCTAATCAGCCAATTGGCGGTTTCATAGTAGATGTAAAGGGTGAGCCAATCTCAGTTGCAAAGATGATATTTAATCTTCAGGCAACAGGAGATGAGGCAGAAAACATCACAAACATCTCACTGGTTAATAAAAACGGTGCTGTTATAGCAGGACCAGTTGATGGCGTAAGCACAGCAACTGACTCTGCACACGGTACTATTACATTCACAGACACTGTTACATTCCCAGTTGGTGTGACTAACATTGTTTTGAAAGGTAAATTAGGAACAGCATTTGTAAGTAATGATACAGTTGCCGCTTCAACGACACCTTCATCACAGTGGACAACCGTAACAGGTCAAACAACGGGAAATTCAATTACACCGGCTCCAACATCAGCAGTAACATCATTAACAATGACTGTTAAAGCAGGGGCATTGGCTGTAAGTCAGGCAACACAACCAGTTGCACAAAGCGTAATCGCAGGTCAACAGGGCTTTGAATTCGCAAGATATATTCTTGATGCTTCACAATCAGGTGAAGATATAAGAATGACTTCTTTCATTGCTGACTTTATCGCTATTGGTGCAGGAGCTACGCATTTAACAAACTGTCAGTTATATGACGGAGCAACATCATTAACAACAGGTTCAAATGCAAAAAATCCTACAGTAATAGGAGACCAGACATTCACATTTGATGGAACGGGTCTTACAATTTCCAAGGGAACTTCAAAGACACTTTCATTGAAGTGTAATGTTTCAACGGCAGCTTCAGGTGCTTACACTTGGGGATTGACTGATAATTCATCTACATACACAGGAGCAACAGGTTTGACAAGTGGTCAGACAATTGCAGAATCAATGACTGAAAATCAAACAGGTATAGCAATGACAGCAGCGACAAGTGGTTCATACACAGTTGTTGCTGATACTTCAAGCGCTTACAATTACAAAACAGTTCAGGCAGGAACAACAGATGTTCCTTTGGTAGCATTTAGATTTACAGCTGGCTTGACAGAAGATATTACCCTAAGACAAATCGCACTGCAGTTGGGTAATACAGCATCTAACTCACCATCTGACTTTGTTGGTCAGCAAGTAACATTGTGGAGTGGTAGTACTAAAGTTGGTATAGCACAATTTGGTCTTGCTAACGCAGACAACGCTACATCAACATTGACATCCACTGTCACAATTAAGAAAGGTGAAGTTGGGGTGATTGTTGTAAAAGGAAGCTTTATTACACACGACGCTAACACAAATACTACAAGCACAGCAGGAAACGGTGGTTATGGAGCATTTGTAGGAGTTACATATGATGGCGACAATGTTGGCCTAAATGGTAACTATGCTACAGGAGTAGCTTCAGGAGCTACAATTTCAAGCGGTACGACATCAGATGTAACGACAAACGGCGTGAGGGTCTTCAGTAGCGTTCCTTCAATAGCTGTAACTAGCAGCGGTGGGGCACTAACAGCAGGTGCTGACCTTTACAAGTTTACAGTGACAAATCCAGGATCTAGAGATATAGCGTTCAAGAAGTTCTCGTTCTCAGTTGCTACAACAGGAGGCGCAGTTACCGGCTTCACACTTTATGGTGATGGAGTAGCAGCAAACGCAACAGCTGTAAATGCAACAGATGTTGAGACAGCTGGGGCAACTTTGGATGCAGTTGAAATTGTATTTGATGCAACTTCAGCGGCTAAGCTGGTTTCAGCTGGTAGCTCAAAGACATATGCTCTAAGAGCTGATACAGCAGTAGATACAGCTAGCGTAGGAGAAACATTGAACTTAGCACTTCTTGCAGATACTGCATATCCTTCAATAGCATTATTGATGGGTGAGTATAGTACAGCTGCACAGAAGATTGGAGTTTCAACAGCTTCAACGACAAACAACATAATTTGGTCACCTTCATCAACAACAACTGTTACAGCAACAGCTGCTGATGAAAATAAGCTTGACTGGACAAACGGCTATGGTTTGCCAGGTTTCCCATCAGTAGGAAGCAACTTCCCAGTTCAGGTTTGGACAAGAGCAAATTAATTAAATTAAAAATCTATCTAGGTCATTTCGTTTTAATCAAACGAAAGATAGTAGAGAAAGCCTCGCAGAAATGCGGGGTTTTCTCGTATAGACGAGACCAGCACTTATTTTTGTTATACAAAAATAAGTGCTGGGTTATCCACAATAATTAAGTTCTGATTTTTTAAAAGAGTTATAATTTAAATAGCCTCGGACTAAAACAGGTTCGGACTTCTTTTATTATCAATTATTAATAATTTAATTTATCCCGTGAAATAAAAATTCTTTAGAATTTTATTTTGATAAATCAAAATATTTCACAGGATTAACAAAATATGAAAAATATTTTTAAAAAAGATAAAACACTGTCAGTAGTTTTATCAGTGCTTTTTTCTTTTCTTTTTGTTTTTGCGTTCGTTAATGCCGCAACAACAATCAGCACAAATATAAACACTGGTGGAACACTCACGGTTACTGGCGCAAGCACACTAACAGGCGCAACCACGCTTAGCAGTACTCTTGATGTAACCGGAGCAACAACATTAAATGGCAATGTTACATTAGGTGATGCAGTAACAGATGTTATTACTGCAAATGGCTATCTTACGCAGGCAAGAATTGGAACAGGTTCAACTTTTGGACATGTTGGAACAATAGGCGCGGATGAATTAGGAATTGAAGGAGATCTAGAAATTGACGGAACGGCATGGTTTGACGGAGTTCTGCATGCCTCATCAACCGCATTACTTGGCGGTGCATTAACAACCTATGGCAATACCACTTTTGGTGATGCAGCGGGGGATGTAAACTTATTTACAGGAACTTTGCAGGCCTCAACAACGGCATTATTTACAAGTGGTTTAACATCATATGGAACCATAACCCTTCAAAACGCAGAAACAATATCAAATGCAACCGATGGAGTTATCCAACTTGGGGGTGTTGCATCTACAACTTCTCTTACTCTTTTGAATGGAGAAACAATTACTAATGCAACAGATGGAACGATTGCTTTAACAGGCAATGCTACTGTAAGTGGGACTTTAAATGTTACTGGTAATTCCATTTTTTCAACGGCTTCTTCCACAGGACTTTTTACTCTTGATAGTGTTAAAGTCAGCAGTACAGGGTCAACTGTTACTGGACTTCTTTTTGGCACATGCGCGGTTAATTTTGGCACTAGTTTAGGTGCCGGTGTTGCTACCACTACTAACTGTGTTGCGACTGGTGTTACTACCAACCACAAGGTTTTTATGACACCCTCGGGTTTAGAGACCTATGTTGCATTTAACAGCGCTTCATCTACAGCCAATGATGTTATTCAGGTTCAGGTCTTTAACACAAGCACTTCAACTCCAGTAACTATTGCGTCGCGTACCTGGTCTTGGATTGCAATTAAATAATTATATGAAAACTTACCTAACAATTTTGCTGGCTCTTTTGTTTCTTCCGGTGTTTGTTTTTGCGGCAAATAATGCAATTCTAAACACTGATGTAATTCTTACACTTGGTTCAGAAAATGTTACTGTAAGCGGAGGAAATGCAACAATAGATTCAATAATAATAGACGGGACTTCAGCTTTTAGTTTGACATTAAGCGAAGGTCAATCAATACAGGTCACATCTTCAGGTAGAAGACTTATAACTGCAACTGAAGTTGGTTCCATAAGGTTGCTTTCTATGGGATGCGGAGATTCTAGCAGTATTTATAAAATAGAAAATCCTACAGGAGGAGTTACAGCAACTACTACAGTAACAGTTCCATCTACCGGAACATGTAGCGGAGGCGGAAGTTTGACTGGAGGAAGTGGAGGAAGTGGAGGTAGTGGCGGAGGAGGTGGAGGTTCTTATACTTATGTGCCACCAACATCTACTACCACAACAGTTCCCAAAACAACCACAACAACCACAACCGCAACGACGGGAGCAACAACAAGAACAGGTAGTTCAGTATCTTCAGGTGCAATATTTACAAAAGTTATAAAAGTTGGAGCATCAAGTTCGGAAATTAAAATACTTCAACAATTCTTGAATTCTGACCCAGATACCAAAATAGCTGAAAGCGGTGCTGGAGCGCCTGGAAAAGAAACAAATTATTTTGGTTTACTAACCACGAAAGCAATTCAAAAATTCCAAAAGAAATACGGAATTGTTTCAAGTGGTACTCCAACAACGACAGGGTATGGTTCTCTCGGACCTAAAACTAGAACTAAATTGAATGAATTGATGGGTGCTTCATCTTCTTCTTCACCAACTACAACAACCACAACGACACAGACAACTCCGACAACTCCGACAACGGTGACAAAAGCTGGGCTACAGACACAATTACAAGCTTTACAGGCACAACTTCAAAAAATGTTGGCTGAATTAAAAGCTAAACAAACACAATAATTTTTCTTCAAAAATTAAGAAAAATTAAAAAACGGCGAGATTAATCTCGCCGTTTTTGTGTGCTTAACTTGGAAGCTCAGCTTCCAAGTGAAACCCCCACTTAGTGGCTCCGCCACTAAGTGGGGGTAGAGAAATATCACAAATTGTAGAAAGCACTATTTGCTATTCTAATGTTCTTAAGAACATTAGAATAGCAACAAAACAGAAAAAGAAATTATATAAAAAGAAAACTCTCCAGTATTTTTTTCTCCGCACTCCCCACTCACTTTTGGGGTTTATACTTTATCCACTTAAATATTGTTTTATTAAATAAAATAATTCGTGTATAATTTAGTCAAACATCCTTTTTATAGCTGTTAACTGGTTTTAAAACTCAAATTTTAAAACTCAAAATAATCATGAAAAATAAATTTTTTGTTTTTGGCTTGGCGATTTTTTTTCTGTTGGTTTCTTTTAATAATGCCAGAGCGGCGACTTTAACTTCGGTGACTATGGCGCCGGCAACAAATAATGTTGATAATCTTTTAGGTCAGACAAGTGCCACTTGGAGATTTACTATTAATAATGCAACGGCTATTTCTACTTCAACCAATGCGGTGGAAATTACTTTTCCCCAGATTACAAACGGAGATTGGAATTTTCAGGGCGTTACTGCTTCAAGCACCGCCTTAGGAGGTGACCTTCTGGACTTTGCTACTACTTCAGTGGCTGTTTTGAACACAAGAACTCTTGTGATTGTTGCGACATCCACTCAAACCAGCGCGAACAATAATTTTATTATTGATATAAAAGGTGTGACCAATCCTATTGGCGATTACACAAGCATAGTTGGAAGTAAAAACTGGTCAGTGAAAACTTGTGTTTTGACTCAGGCTGGGAATCCTAGTTCTGGATGTGCCAGCGACCTTGATTCCGCTGTTACTGCTTCAGCTGTCATATCCAGAAGAGGCGGACTGATTGATGATTGGAGTTTTACCGCCAGTAATTATTCTGCCAGCGGTACCGGCGAATACACAATTACTTTTACTGCCAGCACCACTTTAAATATTGGCGAAAAAATTCATGTTAATTTTCCGATAGGATTTAATTTAACTGCTGCCACCACATCAACTCAAACCATTGTTACAGGAGGAACAGCGCAAATTGCTTCTACCGCTATTGCTACCACAACCACTTACAGTACCAACAGAGTAATTTTGACAACAAGTAATGGCGCAATAAATCCGGTCGCTACTTCAACTGTTACTTTCAAAGTAGGTAATGTTACAAATCCGGTCATAGGCTCTTATCAAGGTTTTAGAGTTTTTACTGCTACTGCTAATGGCGGTTTGATTGATGGAACAATGTTTGGCGGTATGGAGCAAGTTGGTTACAGACCACCACCAGTTGATTCTATTCAAATTGGTGGAACCAATACTGTTCGTGGTCAGGCAAAAATAAGAGAATTAAATGGCACATTACGAAATCTTAATGCAGGAGAAATAGCCCAAGTGCGAGTAGGTATGGGTTCTCCTGACAAGATGTTTTTTGTGGGGACAAAACGACTTGACGCGACTGGCAGTTTTGTTTACAGCAATCTTTTAGACGCTACCTATATGCTCGGAATTATGCCAGACAATACTTCTGATTCCACATTTTTTGCCAGCTATCTTCAGCCAAATGTATTAATGATGAATGTTATCGGAGGCGAAACAGCCAGCACCAGCCCGATTTTTGAAATACCTAACGGAGTTATTGAGGGTTCTATTACAGGTGGTCCGGCCAACGGCACAGGTGTTTTTATCAGAACTTACACTCCCGCTTCTCAAAGTTTTTCTCCTGTACATACAAACCAAACTTATAACACAATGGGTCTTAATGCCGTTGGTACTGGGTATTTTCAGATACCAATTAAAACCGGCCAGACATGGAATTTGTCTATTATGACTGATTCAACTTTGACTAGCGGAGGAATTGAATATTGGACGCCAAATGTTTCTCCTGTTTTTATTGACCCAGGCAAAGCCACTACTACTTTGTCTGCTTTCTCTTTTGTTTCTGCCAGCAAAACATTGAATGTCACTTTAAAAGACGCTGATGGTAATACTATAACTGGTAGTGGAGGTGGGCCGGTACCTTGTATTAATATCAGACGCGCGGGTTCGGAAATGATGGGGCCGGGAGGGCAAGGCGTATGCACTACCACTGGCGGTGTTTATCAGCTCAAAGTGCCGGCCGGAGCTTTTGTCATTCAAATTATGATGCCTGACGCGGGATTTAAAGAATATCCAATCAATGTGGCAAGCGCTGACACTACTGTTAATCAAACGATTATTATTGCTAGGCCAACCGCTTATATTACGGGTACGATTAAAGATCCTGATAATTTTAACATGCAAGGCGTTTCAGTTATGGCTCAAGGTTCAAACGGCAGTTTTTCTCAAGGTTTGACTAATTCAAGCGGTGTTTATAAATTATATGTTTCTCCCGGTATTTATCGGGTTGAGGCCTTTGCTCCGGGTTACGGTCCCTTGGGCACTGCGAATGTTACTCTTTCAGGAGCAAGCGCGACTCAGAATTTTACCATCACTTCAGGCAATTTCAAAAAAATTACAGGAAGAATTTTTACGGACGCCACGGGTAATGGATATACCAGTGACGACACAACCTATGAAGGAGTTGGTATTAACGCTTATGGTTCGGCAGGTTCCAACTTCGCGATGAGCCGTAATGATGGCACTTACACATTAATGGTGCCAGCCGGTACGGGCTATACAGTGGAGGCATGGTCAAAGGACTTTGGCAGAATCGGTTCTCTTTCCAATGTTAATGCCAGCGGTGATATTTCTAACAAGAACTTTACGCTTACTGCTCAGGGTTATTTGCAGATAAAAATTACAAATGCTAATGCTTATGGATTGACTTCTATTTTTGCTAATGCTTATAGCACGACAACTCCAAGAAGCAATGGTTCTGACAGTTGGACAGCCACTTCTACTAACAGCACTGATTTAGTGACCAAGTTTTCTTTGCCAGCCGGTTTTTACAAAGTTGAAGTAGGCACACCCGGATTTGGCAATTTGATGTCTATTAATGCCAATGCTAATGCCAGCACCACTTCAATTATTGCCAATCAGATTTCTAATGTAACGGTTGTTTTGCCGACGATGGCAACCTTAAGCGGTACAGCTACTGCTAACGCCACTGTCTGGGCTTCGCGAACCGATGGTCCAGGCAAATACAACACAACGGCCGATAGCAATGGCGCTTATTCAATGAAAATACCAACAGGCTACAGTTATATGGTTGGTGCTTCTTTGCCCGGTTATGTAAATACTCCTGTAACTATTTCTAATTTTAGTGCGAATACTACTCAAAATCTGACTTTAACTGTTTCGGCTTATACCATAAATGGCGCTATCAGTTCTTCCGCTGGCGGCACTGTTAAAGAGGGCTTTATTTGGGCAACAAAAGCTGGGAATACTGGCTGGATGGGTTCTGAAATAAACGCGGACGGCACTTATTCTTTAGGTGTTGATAATGGTTCATGGATGGTTTATGCTGACGCGCCTTGTCATAATTCTTCAAACGGCACGACCCAAACTGGAAGCGGTACAGTAAATATTACTTTAACTTCCGTTTCTAATTGCAGTGTTAATGTTCCGCAAATGGGAAGCATTGTTCCAACTTCCGGTGGCACAGTTGCCACTTCCAGTATTTCCGTTAATATTCCTCCTAACGCACTAGGAACAGGCAGTTCAAATGTTTCTTTTAGTGTTTCTAAGCCAGATACTGTTCCGCCCTCTACTCTAAATGCCGCTCCCATTGCAAATCTTGTTAAAAGAATCAGCGCTTCGGACAATAATGGCACGGCCATAACTGCTTTAAGCAATTCAATTGAAATTAAAATGACCTATGAAGATTCTGATATTCCAGCTGGAACATCAGAATCAAATCTGCAATTGGCTTATTGGAATACCACAACAAACACATGGGATCCGGTGAGTGCCACCATAGATACCACCTTAAACACAATCACAGCCAATGTTGACCACTTAACGGACTTCGCGCCGATTTATCCAACTAGCGAAGGCGCTCCAAGCACACCAACTGGTTTGGCCGTGGCTATAAGTGGAAATACTGGGATGACTCTTTCATGGACTTCGGTGAGTGGCGCTACCGGTTATCTTTTATATCGTCATACCAGCGCAAGTGGTGATTTTCCTTATTTAACCACAAAAACCTCAACCAGCCATTCTGACACAGGTTTATCCGGCAATACTGCTTATTACTATAAAATTACAGCTAGTAATTCTAGTGGCGAATCTGCCGCTTCTTCTGCGGTATCTGCGACAACATGCGCTTCAGTAAGCAACGGAGTTGTCAGTGGAACGAGCTGTACCTTAACTTGCAATTCTGGTTATCGCGAAAGTAGTGGGGCTTGCATTCTTGTTGGTGGGGGTGGAATAATGGGTGGTGGCAGTGGAGGAGGTTCATATGCTCCACAAACTGTATCACCAACAATTACTACCACAACAGTTCCCAAAACAACCACAACAACCACAACCGCAACGACGGGAGCAACAACAAGAACAGGTAGTTCAGTATCTTCAGGTGCAATATTTACAAAAGTTATAAAAGTTGGAGCATCAAGTTCGGAAATTAAAATACTTCAACAATTCTTGAATTCTGACCCAGATACCAAAATAGCTGAAAGCGGTGCTGGAGCGCCTGGAAAAGAAACAAATTATTTTGGTTTACTAACCACGAAAGCAATTCAAAAATTCCAAAAGAAATACGGAATTGTTTCAAGTGGTACTCCAACAACGACAGGGTATGGTTCTCTCGGACCTAAAACTAGAACTAAATTGAATGAATTGATGGGTGCTTCATCTTCTTCTTCACCAACTACAACAACCACAACGACACAGACAACTCCGACAACTCCGACAACGGTGACAAAAGCTGGGCTACAGACACAATTACAAGCTTTACAGGCACAACTTCAAAAAATGTTGGCTGAATTAAAAGCTAAACAAACACAATAATTTTTCTTCAAAAATTAAGAAAAATTAAAAAACGGCGAGATTAATCTCGCCGTTTTTGTGTGCTTAACTTGGAAGCTCAGCTTCCAAGTGAAACCCCCACTTAGTGGCTCCGCCACTAAGTGGGGGTAGAGAAATATCACAAATTGCAGAAAGCACATCCAAATGTTATATTAATAATATAAAAGATAATTATTTTTTTTAGACAATTATGGAACAAGAAAATTTACAAAATGCTCCAGAAAAGGAATTTAATATGGTAAGTAGAAAACCAATATATATTTTTCTCTTAATTTTAGTGGTTTTAATTGCTGGTTATTATCTATACAGTAGTTTTTATAAAACAAATATTTCTACCGTGGATGATTCTTCTAAAAATGTTTTGGACGAAAATAAAACAACTAGCACTTTGGAAAACACCAATGTGGATAAAAAAATTGGGGAAATAACCCTGAAAGAAGGAAAGTCATACGAATATGTAGGTGCAGATAAAGAATTAATAAAAAATACTCCAATTCCTGATTTGAATAGAAAAATTCCTACCGGAGTTTCCGAAGACATAAAGAAAAACATAACTTCTTTATCAAACTCATTAAAAATAAATAGCGGTGATTTTGATTCTTGGATAGGACTAGGTTCATACAGAAAAACAACAGGGGATTATGAAGGTGCAAAATTGGCATGGGAATACGCAAATATTTTGAGACCAAGATTTTCGCTTTCATTTTTAAATCTAGGTAATTTATTCGGGTATTATTTAAAAGATTTAAAAAAAGCCGAAAGTAATTTTTTGAAAGCAATTGAAGTAGAACCGACTGAAACCTATTCTTATGTAGTGTTGGCTAATTTTTATGTTGAAGTTTTGAATGATAAGGATAAAGCAATTGCCATAATCAAAGAGGGAATAAAAAACAATCAAAAAGTTGAAGAATTAAAACAAATTTTAATTGAGTTTGAAAAAAAATGAATCCCGTAGTAGAAAATGACATTAAAGAAACTGGATTTATAAAATAAACAATAAAATGAAAAAAGAATTTATTAGAATTAATAACAAAAATAACAATACTCTTTAGAGTAATGTCATTTTTCACTACAGGATGAATCCCGTAGTAGAATTTCAAATCATTAATTTGGTTTTTAAGAGGGACTGGTTTTAGAATAATATGTAATCATTTAATAATAGAATTTTAAATTGTTTTTAAAGATTAATAACCCCAGTAGCAGAGCGAAGCTCGCTACGGGACAAGAAAACAATTTGAAATTTCACTACAGGATGAAACGACTATTCAACAAAACATTTTTTAAATTTCTATTTGGTTTCATCGGAGTAATAATTTTTAGTTTTATTCTAATACTTTTGGCTAATTATCTAAAATAATAGTTTGAAATATAATTTAAAGAAAAACAACCTATTTTCTTATTCGTGCGAATAAGAGAATAGATTGTTTTGGTTATATGTTAGGCCATGCCCCATTAGAAGTATTTAATGTGAAGTGTTGCACTTCAGGGTTGAATGTACCAACGATGGGGTTGACAAAAAAATCTAATTATGCTACCATATATATATATATATATATAGACAATGAGTAAAGAAGCTCGTTGAAATTGAAAGAACAAAAAAAATATTCTGGAAACTTCACAAGATAGTAAAATTTTATGGCTTCGCAACGAAAGATAGTTTTAAAGACTATCTTCCGAAATAAGATTAAAACCGTTGGGTTATTTAAACCCAGCGGTTCTTTTTTATTTAGATACTCTACTTGGAAGCTGAGCTTCCAAGTGTGTTAGATAATTAAAAATGTTAGATAAATATACCTTCAACAACTTCTTTTACATCACCTCCATCAGCTTTTCCTTTCAAGTCCTTCATAACAGCCCCCATTAGAATTCCCATTTTTGATTTATCAACCACACCCATTTCTTCCTTTTTTGCCAAAACAATTTTTTCAATTTCTTCTTTTGACATTGTTTCAGGTAAATATTTTTCCAAAATTTTTAACTCGGCTTCTTCTTTTGAAGCCAAGTCCTCTCTCTTGCCAGCACGAAATTGTTCAATTGAGTCCTTTCTTTGTTTTACAAGTCGTTTAACAACGGCTAAAGCATCTTCATCCAGTAAAATTTCACTCGGCTTTCTTTTGGTCGCCACCAATTCATTTGTAAATGAAGCAAGCATTCCGCGTAACACCGATAGACGCAATTCCTCTCGCGCCTTTATCGCTACTTTTATCTCTTCTTTTATTTGATTGTGTAACATATATTTATTTTTTATCCAGCACTTATTTTTATATATAAAAATAAGTGCTGGATAAATTTAACCCAATAAACATATTATCACACAAAAACACACTTTCAAGCAGTGCTTAAAACCTGTTATAATTAAAGGGTTAAAATATCACGAATTTAATAAATAATGTCAGAAAAAGAAGAACAAAAAGACCTGTCCGCCGTACATGTGTATGCAGGGCAGGCGGGTAAAATCAAAACTACAAACCATAACATAAAATGGTCTCAAGTCGAGTCAAAACAGCTTGAAACGCGCTTGAATACTAACTTTTCAACCGGATTATCACGCAAGCGTGTTGTTGATATCCAGAAAAGATACGGAAGAAATATTATAACCAAGAAAAGTGATTACGGTCTTTTAGGTAAATTTTTCAAACAATTTAAAAATCCATTGGTCTTAATTCTCTTGGTCGCTGGTATATCGACAATATTTTTACAAGAATTTCTTAATTCAACGGCTATTTTTTTAGCGTTGTTAATAAATGTAATTATAGGAACATTTCAAGAAGAAAAAACAAGTCGCGCGTTTGAAAAACTTAATAATTTACAACAAAAATATGCAACGGTAATTCGCGACGGTAAAAAAATGATTATTGAATCTGTAGAAGTGGTTCTTGGAGATATTATTATACTTGAATCTGGTATGAGTGTGCCTGCCGATGTAAGAATATTAGAAAGTAATGATTTACAAATAAACGAATCGGTTTTTACAGGAGAATGGTTGAGTGTAAAAAAAAATATAAATATAATTCAAGAAGATTTACCCATAACCGAACAAAGTAATATGGCGTGGATGGGAACACTCGTTTCTTCTGGACACGGGTTGGGTGTGGTTGTAGAAATTGGTAACGGCACGCAACTCGGACACATTTCCAAATCTTTATTGGAAGAACCGGAAATAAAAACACCAATACAAAAAAATATAAAAAAATTTGCTATTTTTCTTTCATTCACAACAATTGTCTCGGTTTTGATAATTTTTATTTTAGGAATTATAAGAGGTGAATCCCTGATTGAAATGTTATTAGTATCAATTGCAGTTGCGGTAAGTATTGTTCCGGAAGGATTGCCCGCGGCTCTCACAGTTGTTTTGGCAGTTGGTATGGAGAAAATTTTAAAAGCAAGCGGACTTGTTAAAAATATACTTACCGCTGAAATTTTAGGCAGTACAACTATAATATTAACAGACAAAACTGGCACCTTGACTCAGGCAAAAATGAAAGCGACAGATTTTTTTACAATTGATTTTATAGAAAATAAAATAGACAAAGAATCAATAAAATTTTCACAAAGAAAACTTTTAGAGATGGCTGTTATTTCTTCGGATGCGTTTACGGAGGAAAGTGAAAAAGAGGGCGGTGAGATTATTATTCACGGAAGGCCAATTGAAAAAGCGATTGTAATGGAAGGGCTGGAAGAAGGAATAAGTCAGTATGAAATAGAAGAAAAATCTAAGAGAATAGATTTTTTTGCTTTTAATTCTGAAAATAGTTTTGCCGTGTCTTTAAACGAATGTTCAGAAGCATCGCAAAATAGAATGTATTTTAGCGGTTCCCCGGAGGTTATTTTAAAAGAATCATCTCTGGTATATAAAAAAGATAAAGATGAAATATTTACTGACGAGATAAAAAATATTTTTTTGGACAAGCAACAAAAAATGAGCAGAGACGGGATGAGATTCATTGCTGTTGCTTATAAAGATACGAATCTAACAAAAATACCTCGCACGGGAGATTTAGTTGATAGAAAAAAATTAGACAATATTGTTTTTGTCGGCTTGATAGGTTTTAGCGACCCAGTCAGGCCGGATGTAAGAAGTTCTATAAGAGAAGTTCAAAGTGCCGGGGCAAGAGTGATTATGCTTACTGGAGATAACCAAGAGACCGCGCTTAAGATAGCAAAAGATTCTGGCATAGCAACGAAAAAAGAAATAGTTATATTGGGGAGTGAGATAGAAAAATACAACGACCAAGAACTATTGAGCGCTCTGAAAGAAAATAATGTTTTTGCTAGAATTTTACCTTCAGAAAAATTAAGGATAGCAAAAGTTTTGCATGCCAGCGGGGAAGTAATTGCTATGACAGGAGATGGTATAAATGATGCACCCGCATTACAGAATGCTGATATAGGAATTGCGGTCGGTTCTGGAACTGAAGTTGCAAAAGAAGCATCGGATTTGATTTTATTAAACGACAGCTTTTCAATAATTGTTAGAGCGATTGAAGAAGGTAGAAGAATTACAGATAATTTAAAAAAAATAATTTTACATTTAACTTCTGCAAGTTTTAGTGAAGTGTTTCTTATTGGAGGCGCATTAATGCTTGGAGCACCTTTGCCAATTTTGCCGGCACAAATTTTGTGGATTAATATAATTGGCGGCGGATTATTAAATTTTTCTTTTGCATTTGAGCCGGCGGAAAAAGATATAATGAAAAGAAATCCGAATCTTAAAACATTTAAAAATATACTGAACAAAGATATTAAAAAAATGATTTTAATGACAGGTCTTATAACCGCTCTTTTCACGCTCACTCTCTTTATTGTTTTAAAATTTTTTGAAGTCCCAAACGAGGAATTAAGAACTATTATGTTTTTGACACTTTCTCTTGATTCAATATTTTTTGCTTTTTCAATAAAAAATCTGAAAAAACCAATTTGGAAGATAAATATATTTTCAAATTGGTTTTTAAACGGCGCGCTCGTTTTTAGTATATTTGCATTACTCGGAGCATTGGCATTTGCGCCATTAAGAAATTTGCTTCAGCTGACGATTTTGAATGATTTTGACTTGTGGATTATATTGTTTGTTGCTCTATTTAATTTGTTTACAATAGAGATAGTGAAATATTTCATTTTTTGGAGAAAAAATTATAAAATCAAAATTCGTGCTACTATATAAATAAATGGAAACTTTTATCTGGATAATTCTAATTTTACTGCTACTTCTTAACGGGGGGCTCATTTGGTATTTTGTTTTTAGGGGGAATTCTGACGATAAAAAAGAAAACGAAAATCAGGGATTGGTGTTTTTACAAAACCAATTAAATAATTTAATTAATACTATTGATAAAAAAATGGGAGAAACATCTCAATCAATGAACGAGTCGGTAAAGACGCAATTTGGTGAATCACGAAAATTAGTTGAAAACATTACGGGGCGACTTCTTACACTAAATAAAGAGATGACAGAAATAAAAGAAACCAACAAACAAGTTTTTAATATGACAGAACAACTTCAAAATCTTGAAAAAGTTTTAACGAATCAAAAACATCGCGGAAATTTAGGTGAAGCAGGACTGGAATTAATTTTAAGCAATATTCTTCCACCAAAGGTTTATGAGTTTCAATATAAATTTGCTGACGGGGATGTTGTTGACGCGATTATAAAAACAAAAGATGGAATTATTCCTATTGATGCAAAGTTTTCTCTTGATAATTATAATAGAATTATTAATGAAAAGAATCCAAATAAAAAAACAGAACTGGAAAAAGAATTTAAAAATGATTTGAAAAAAAGAATTGATGAAACGGCTAAATATATTAAGCCCGACCAAGGAACATTATCTTTTGCGATGATGTTTATACCGGCCGAGGGAATTTATTATGACCTTCTTGTAAATGAAGTTGGCGCGATAAAAGTAAATACAAGGAGTTTAATAGATTATGCCTATAAAGATAAAAAAGTAATTATAGTTTCTCCAACAACATTTGTTGCATATTTGGGAACGATTTTAGAGGGATTTAAAGCATTTAAAATAGAGGAATCGGTTAAGGAAGTAATAAAAAATGTTGGAGAATTGCAAAGACACATAAAGGCATACGATGAATACCACACAAAGCTGGGTTCTTCACTTGCTACAACCGTAAATCATTTTAATGCATCAAGAAAAGAATTTAAAAAAATTGATAAAGATGTTTTGAAAATTACAGGAAAGGAAACTGGAATAGAACAGCTTGCAATTGATAAACCAGATAGGGAAGAAGATTAAATTCAAAATCTCTAGGGAGAGGTTTTGAATCCACAATTTTTTTAAATACAACCATTCTCTTATTCAATTGAATGGTTGTATTGGATTAAACGGGTGATTGTATCACAATAATTGGTCTAATATTATAAAAATGTTGATAAATATTTTTTTTTATATATAATATATATTGCGTATAAATATCGCGGGGTAGAGAAGTAGTATCTCGGGAGGCTCGATACAAGGGCTCACACTACAGCAATGTTATGTGGAAAATCTGTCAAATTCGAGGAAGCCTTTAAAATGGTAATCTCGAGCCAAGTCGAGTTGTAATTTTAGGAAATAAAAAATTAAATCTTAAAATTACAACTCGAAAGGTGTAGAGACTAGACGGCAGACACCCCACGAGGGTGAAGGAATAGTCCAGACCACGAAGTCATTTTTTTGATGCGATGAAAATCGTAGTGGTAAGCATAACCTCCAGACATCGGTGCAATTCCGATCCCCGCAACAACAACAAAAAACACTCACTTTTGTGAGTGTTTTTTGATT
>JBBTPZ010000026.1:0-15017 GCA_038065915.1 Patescibacteria group bacterium | reverse complement strand
ATTTTCATCCCTTTTTGTTTTTTTAGAAAATTGTCGTTAAGCGACAATTTTCATCTATAATTATTTTGTTTTTTAAAAAAATAAAAACCCCGTTTTAAAAACGGGGCTAATTTTTGCTAAACTTTTTGAAGATTTCTTTTGTGTTCTTCGTCGTCTTTTTTTATATTCTTTTCTTGTTGCCAAACAAGAGAAAAAATAAAATAAGCAATAAAGAACAGGATTCCAGCAACGACTACTATTATTGACAGCAACAAGTCTGGAGTACCAAAAGATTTTAATAACAGCGACAATAAATAAATAAAAGCCGCATCGAAAAGTATTACTTTTAAAAGAAACCATAAAAAAGTAAAAATTGAAGGTGCTTTTTCGTTGTTTTCCATACATCCTCCTAATGTTTATATCTATTATTATTTATACCATAAAAATTAAAATAAATCAATTATCAATTTTGAAAATTTAAAATTACGAGTTATACTCCTTTAAACGCAGATGTGCGCAGATAACAGACCGCAGATTAACGCGGATATAAAAAGTAAAAAAATAATTAAATAATAAATACTATGAAGTTACTTATTGTAGAATCGCCGGCAAAATCAAAAACAATTTCAAAATATCTCAACGACATGCCGGGTGATGTTGAATATGTTGTAAAAGCAAGTGTTGGACATATAAGAGATTTACCTAAAAATAATAAAAAAGCCATAGACATTGAAGCTGGTTTTATTCCCTTTTATGAAATAACAAAGGGAAAAGAAAAAATAATAAGTGAACTAAAAAAAATATCAAAAAAAGCCGATGAAGTTTTGTTAGCGACTGATCCCGACCGTGAGGGCGAAGCAATCGCGTGGCACATAAAAGAAGTTACGGGTTTAAAAAATCCTAAAAGAATAGTATTCAATGAAATAACAAAAGAAGCAATTCAAGAAGCAATAAAACATCCGCGCGAGATTGATGATGATTTAAGAAAGGCGCAAGAAGCCAGAAGAGTTTTGGACCGACTTGTTGGTTATGATTTGTCAGGATTAATTTGGAAAAAAGTTAGATATGGTCTTTCTGCCGGAAGAGTTCAGTCGCCAGCTCTTAGGATTTTAATGGAAAGGGAAAGGGAGATAAGGACTTTCAAACCAGAGGACTTCTGGATAATTACTGCCGATGTTGAAAACAAAGAAAAATTTACATTAACTTGTGTTGAGGAGCCGAGAGATAAAAAAGAGGTGGATAGAATTATTAATGTTGGTGAAAAAGAAAAATGGGTTGTTAGCGATATTAAAAAAACAGAAAGAAAACAATCTCCAAAAACTCCGTTTATTACATCCACACTTCAACAAACCGCAAGCAATAGATTGGGTTTTTCTCCATCAAAAACAATGCAGGTGGCTCAAAAATTGTATGAGGCGGGTTATATAACATACATGAGAACTGATAGCACCACATTAAGCTCAACGGCGCTGGGACAAATGGAAAAAATAATCAAAAAAAAACACGGCGAAACATATTTTAAATTAAGAATTTTCAAAAACAAAAGTAAGGTCGCGCAAGAAGCACACGAAGCAATAAGACCGACAAATTTTGGACTTGAAAATGCAGGCGCGACAGACGAACAAAAAAGATTATATAAATTAATATGGGTAAGAACTGTTTCATCACAAATGGAAGATGCAAAAATATCCAACACAAAAATAATTGCGACAGTAAACGATGGTGAAATACCAAATTTCAGTATAAACGGTTCAACTATTCTTTTTGACGGATGGATGAAAATAGACAGGGATGGTGGAGAAAAAACAAATGAATTGCCGGATGTTTCAATAAACGAGAAACTTAAACTTTTGAAAATAAGTCCAGAGGCAAAACAAACTCAACCGCCATCAAGATACACGGAAGCGGGTTTAATAAAAGAACTTGAAAAACGAGATATCGGTAGACCTTCAACATATGCGACAATAATAAAAACACTTAATGACCGTGGTTATGTTGAGAAAAAAAATAAAACACTTTTCCCTACCGATACTGGCGATGTGGTTAGTTCATTTATTGAACAAAATTTTGAAAATTATATAAGCGATTCTTTCACTGCAGAAATGGAAAACGAGCTTGATGAAATAGCAAACGGAAAAAGAGATTATACAAAAACATTAAAAGATTTTTATGAGCCATTTAATAAAATAGTTATGTCAAAAGAAAATATAGAAAAAATAACAAATATTGGAAACGCGCCAGATGAATTTAAATGCCCTGAGTGTGGAGCTGATATGGTTATAAAATTAAGTAAAAATGGAAAGTTTATGAGCTGTTCAAGATTTCCAGATTGCAATGGAGCAAGAACAATAGATGGGGGCACAATTGATCCGCCAAAAGAAACCGGTGAACTTTGTCCTAAATGTAAAACGGGAAAGTTGGTAGAACGACACGGCCGTTTTGGAAAATTTATTTCTTGCAATAATTATCCAAAATGTAAATTTATAAAAGAAAGTGAAAATAACACGGAAAATTTAAAAAATGATACGGGTGTTGGTTGCCCAATTTGCAAAAAAGGAACAATGGTTGAGAAAAAGGGGAAATTTGGAATTTTTTATAGTTGTTCAAATTATCCAAAATGCAAAAATGCGATAAAAGCAAAACCTACTGGAGATCTATGTAAAGAATGTGATTCACTAATGATGGAAGGAACAAAAACAATTCCAACTCGTTGTAGTAAAAAAGAATGCCCCAATCATAATCCTCATAAGCTGAAAAGCTCTTAATGAGCTTTTCAGCCCATAATTGAGCTTTCCAATCCATCCCAGTAGTGGAACAAGTTCACTACGGGACAGGTAATGTTTTTGTTTTTTAAAAAGCTCTTAGTTTAAAACTTTTCCTAAAAATTTTAAATTTATAGTATCTCCTACTTTTTAACAAATGGGTTATAATCTAATAACCACATGAACACGGATATAAAAAAACTAACGGATGGTTTTTCAGACACAGAAAGCAAAGTCATAAAAAAGGCATTTGACTTTGCTGAAAAATGCCATAAAGAACAGAAGAGATTTTCTGGGGAACCTTATTTTATACATTTATATAAAACGGCTGTTATCTTAAAAGAATTGGGTATGGACCCAAAGACCATAGTGGCTGGACTGTTACACGATGTGACGGAGGATGGTTTGGCTGACCAAGATACGATAAAAAAAGAATTTGGTGAAGAAATAAATTTTTTAATTGAGGGTGTAACAAAATTAGGAAAAATCAGATTCGGAGGAGCCAAAAGATATATTGAGAGTTTGAGAAAGTTATTTATAGCAACCTCCGAAGATATAAGAGTATTGATAATAAAACTGGCCGACCGTCTGCATAATATGAGAACCCTGGAATATATAGAAAGTGAGGAAAAAAGAAAAAGGATTGCAACCGAAACTTTAGAAATATACGCGCCAATTGCTCACAGGTTGGGTATGGGAAAATTTAGATGTGAGATGGAAGATTTGTCTTTTAAATACCTGTTCCAAAACGAATACAACAATGTTAAAAAAATGCTGGGAGATAAACATGGAAAAAATATAAAATCATTAAAAGAAATACATGACACTTTAAAAAAGAGATTGGAAAAAGAGAAAATCCATATTGAAGATATTGGATATAGAAAAAAACATTTATACAGTTTATACAAAAAATTACAGGAAAAAGAAATGGATATAGATAATGTTTTTGATGTTTTTGCTTTGAGAGTTGTTGTCCCTACTATAGGTGATTGTTATAAAGTTCTTGGCATTGTTCACAATATATGGAAACCATTGCCAGGAAGAATAAAAGATTATATCGCCACGCCAAAACCAAACGGATACAAAAGCATACATACAAATATATTTACAGGAAAAGGAGATGTGGTGGAAATTCAAGTTAGAACGATGGAAATGCACAGAGAAGCTGAATTCGGAATAGTGGCACATGTATCCTACAAAGAAAAAGGGAGTGAAAAAAATGTAATGAAAAATTTGATGTGGTTTAGTAAAATTTCACTACTAGCAAAAAAAGAGGGTTTAAATATTTCAGAAAAAGAAACAAAAAAAGAATCACCTAAGTGGATAAAAGATTTGGCAGAAATACAAACAGAAATTCCTGCTTCAGAAGAATTTATGGAGACCTTAAAAAATGATTTTTTTGAAAACAGAATTTTCGTATTTACTCCAAATGGAGACGTTATTGACTTGCCTATGGATTCAACACCTTTGGATTTTGCTTATCATATACATTCAGATGTTGGAGACCACGCTTCTGGAGCAAAAATAAATAATAAATTTACATCATTAGATGCTAGCTTAAAAAATGGAGATATAATTGAAATAACAATAAATAAAAATAGTCACCCAACACAAAAATGGCTTAGTATTGTTAAGACATCAATGGCTAAAAGATTTATAAGACAATTTTTGTTAAAAAATCCAAATTTAAAACATTAATAAAAATACCTTGGGTCAAATAGAAAAATTTTTTATTGAATATATTTCTTCTTCATTTTCTGAATTGTCGTCTTTGTTTTTATCAAAATAAAAATTATCATTAATGTCTTTTATTTCTTCTTTTAAATTAATATCGTCTACTAACACATTCGTCACTCCTTCGTTTTCAGATATATATTTATCAAGCATGTCTTCAACACCTTTTACTGTGCCGGTTGAATTTATCAAGTCCAAAATTGTTCTTAAATCACTTGGAGAAAAATAATCTATCACTATTTTTCCACCGACATCTTTTTTTTCTATTTGAACGCGAGTTCCGAGAGATTGTGAAAGTTTATTTTCAATTTCAACAATTTCGGGGTCATATTCATAATCTTTTCTACGAATTTTATCTTGCGCTATTTTTCTGGCAATACTTTCAGCTTCTCTAACAGTAATTTTTTTATATAAGACCTCTTTAAATAATGTCTCCTGTTCTTCCGGTCTGTCCTTTAACATCATCATCGGCCTTGCGTGACCCTCCGAAACTTTTCCACAAACAATCGCTTCTTGCATTTTGTCTGGCAAAGAAAGTAAGCGAATTGTATTTGATACATATTCTCTACTTTTTCCTAATTTTCTTGCAATCTCGTGATGTTTAAAATTAAATTCTGACGCCAGTTGAAAAAACGCTCTTGCTCTATCAATCGGGTTCAAATCTTCTCTTTGAAGATTTTCTATTATCGCCATTTCAAGTTTCATTCTTCCGTCTTCTTCCCCACTTCTTATAATCGCAGGAACTTGAGAAAGCCCGGCAATTTTTGCCGCTCTATATCTTCTTTCGCCTGCAATTAATTCATATTGAGTCATCAGCCCACCATCGTCTCTTGTAATTTCCAAACGAGTAACAACAAGCGGTTGAAGAATCCCATATTGTTTTATGGAATCAGCTAAATCATTGAGTCGATTTTGGTCAAACTCTGTTCTTGGTTGATATGGATTAGGTCTTATTTTATTTACCTCTATCCAAAATATTGAATCGTCTTGAAAGTTGGACATAATATTTAAAAAATAAAAAACAAAAAAACAACAAATTTTTATACTAATATTTTAACATTTTATTTTTAGAAAATAAATAGTGTGAATATTGTTTGATTTTTGTGAAAAAATTGAGTAATCTATTTATGCGCCGCGGTAGTGGCTCCAGTATCACAACGAATTGGTTACGGGCTAAAAATTGATAGACGCACAATTGTATATATTAATTTAATACGGGCGAGTGGCGGAATTGGTATACGCGTACGACTCAAAATCGTATCTCGTAAGGGATGAGGGTTCGACTCCCTCCTCGCCCACAAAATAATCGTGTCTGAAAAAAAACAAAAAATTATTGTTATTCTTGGACCAACGGCTTCTGGAAAGAGTGGTTTGGCTGTAAAACTCGCTAAAAAAATAGATGGTGAGATTATTTCTGCTGATTCAAGACAGGTTTATAAAGGAATGGATATTGGAACTGGGAAAATCATTAAAAAGGAAATGTTTGGTATTCCTCATTATTTGTTAGATATAAAAAACCCCAAAAAACAATTCACTGTTATGGAATTTAAAAAATTAGCAGAAAAGAAAATTGCTGAGATTTTGAAAAAAAAGAAAATACCTATAATTTGTGGAGGAACAGGTTTTTATATTAATTCCGTTGTAGATGATATTGATTTTCCAGAAATTAAACCTGATAAAAAATTAAGAAAAGAATTAGAAAAAAAACCCACCGAAGAACTTTTTAAAATATTAAAAAAACTAAACCCGACTCGCGCAAAAAATATTGATTCAAAAAATAAGAGACGATTAATTCGTGCAATCGAGATAGCACGAACGCAGATAAACGCAGATAAAAAAACGCAGATAGACGCAGATAAAAATAAACTATCCCCTTATTCCGTTGGATTTGGGGATAAACAAAAACGGGATAAACGAAAATATGAGTTTTTGGAGATTGGGATAAAAACAGATGATAAAAAATTAAGAAAATTAATTCACGATCGCCTAATAAAAAGAATTAAAAGAGGAATGATTGGCGAAGTTCAAAAACTTCACGAAAGCAGTGTGTCGTGGAAAAGATTAGATGAATTTGGTCTTGAATACAGATACGTTTCCCGCTATCTTCGTAGTTTCTTATCAAAAAACGAAATGATAGAACAACTAGAAACAAAAATTTGGCAATTTTCTAAACGCCAAAAAACTTGGTTTAAAAGAAATAAAAATATAAAATGGTTTGAACTGAAGGATTATAAAAAAATTGAAAAGGAGATAAAAAAATTTATAAAATTATAAATTCTCAAAAAACATTTTTATACTAAAATGTCCTATAGGACATTTTAGTATAAAAAATTAATTGAAAGAATGTTCGAAATGTCATTTCTGACAAATATAAAATACGGGCGGATATTTTCTAATATCTTCTTTTGATATTTGTAAATTACCATTTGCTTCTAATAATTTGAAACCTGCTTGTTTTATTTGTTTTTCAACTTCGCTTGTTTTTGCAATATGTATGTACTGTTTTGTCTTATAAGTTTTTCCTTGATTGTGTGTTTCTCTGTCAAAAAATCTGTCCCCAAAATCTATTTCGGGTATATTAAAATCCAATGGTTTAAATACGTAGAAACGAATCCATTGCCAAATCCAGAAAAAGATATTTTTTGATAACCAAATACGTGGGTGAGCGGTAAAAATAAAAATTCCATCTTTTTTTAATATTCTAAAAACCTCACTTAGTGCTTTCTCTCTTTCTTTAGAACTAGGAATTTGTGTCCATCCTTGATTTGAGAATAATACATAATCAAAAAAATCATTTTCAAAATCAAGTGAAGTGGCGTCACCAATTCTATAATTGATATCGAGTGATTTATTTTGGGCTATCTGTATTGCACTTTCAATCATTGCGGGCACTAAATCCACCCCAACAACTTGATATCCTATTTTATTTAATGGAATAGTGGTTCTACCTGTGCCACAACCTAAATCTAAAATTTTTCCTTTTTCAATAAAATATTTATTAATAAAAAAATCTTCAGAATCCCAAAAACCATTTTCTGCTTTTTGTATATAAAGTTTTTGAGCATTTTCTCCTGAAAATTCTTCAATTACTAACTTTTTTAAATCTGTTTTCATATTTTAAAAATATTGCGGGTCCACGAGGATTCGAACCTCGATCGTCGGTTTTGGAGACCGAAATTCTACCGTTGAACTATAGACCCATATTTAGATAATATCACAAAAAAAAACAACAAAAAACAAAGGCCTCTGTCTTTGAAAATTAATTATGGATGAAAAAGCAATTTTAATTGCTTTTTCATTTATTTTTTTATTATTTGCTCTAAACGATCAACATGAGTTTCTAATAGTTTAAATTCATCACGAGTAATTTGATCATGTCTGATTATTGATAATTCTTTTTTAACAATCCCCATATCATTTTCTAAATTTTCAAGTTTATCTTTTACAGTCCCCATATCATTTTCTACATTTTCAAGTCGATTTTCTACATTTTCAAATTTGATTGTGTGTTCGCTTACAATTTCTTTAACATCACCCAACACTTCCCCAAACACCTTAAATTGAGATCTTAAATCTTCAAGCACAACAGTATACTCATCTCGAGAATGATGATTTAGGTTGTCTTCTTTTTTAGTTGTCTTTTTTGTCATGATTTTATGATATCACAACTTTTTGTTATAAAAACTTTACTTCTTGCTCTCTTTATGTGGCGTATGCGCTTTGCACCATTTACAATATTTTTTTAGTTCTATCTTTTTATCAATTGTCTTTTTGTTCTTGCTCGTATAATAGTTTGTTCTTTTACAAACAGTACATTGTAGTTTTATTAGATTTTTCTGTGAAGCCATATCCAAGGAGAATACTATATTTTATCAAATCGTGCAAATATTAAAATAATAAAAAAATCGAGGCAAATTAATGCCCCGATTTGCAAAAACGTTATTAATTAAAAGCTATCCTGAGGGAACCAAAAACAGCCCAATCTTTTTTATCTTCTCCGAGTGGTGTTTGGTAATCCAATATTATTTTGTTATTTACCAACCCTCCTGTGTTGAAATTAAATGAAACACCCGTTGTTATGAAGCTTCTTTTGGACCAAGTATTCTCCAAACCATTTTCAGCTTGAATATGCCAATCAAAGTTTTCAAATTTCAATCCTGTGGTCATTCTATAACCGAAAATAGATTCTTCAAAAAAAACATCTCCATTGAAAAAAAATGGACCACTTTTTGAATTGTATAAATCAAAACCGGCTCCCCATCTTAACCTTTCATTGGAATACTCAAACGAGGACTCCATTATTAAATCATAATTAATAATGTTAACAATTAGCAGTCCCGATGTCTGAATATCTGTCATTTTCTGATCATTATAAATTGGTTTCTGTCCCAGTGGATATGCCAACCTAGTCACATCAAATAAAAACTTAACATTCTTTTGAATTTGTGTTTCTATTTGAACTCCGCCAGCATAAAGACCAGAAAATGGTTCTCCGACTCCCAACCCTTTTGCTGTATATGTCTCATATTCGTATGGAATAGATGTGGCAGCTGCAGTTTTAAATTTACCAATTTTTATATTAACCGGTAATTCAAAAACAGAGTTGATTTGAACATAAAGTTGATTGAGTATCTCGGAATCTAAAATCTCCATTGCATTCTTACTTTTTTTGAATGAAATATCTGTTTTTAATTCTAAAAAATTATATTTCATTCCGCCGAATATTCTTAGTTCGTTTAATTGAATTGAAGCAGAATCATTTTTAAGTTTTTTAAAATCTGCAATCAAAAAACCCGCAGATGAAATTGAAAACATTTCCTTAGAAAAAAGAACAGGGTGTTCTTTTTCGTTTAAAACTTGCGTCTGCGAAAAAATGTTTCGCGAAATTAATATTGTTAAGAATAAAAAGAGAATTAGAAAAATACTTTTTTTCATTTGGAACTCCTTTATTTGTGATTTGTTATTTTAAAGAAAACTTACTCTATTGAAAAAATAGTACAAAACACCAAATTAGTCAATACTCAGAAAAAAGAATGTATTTCTTATAATAAAAATACTCTTATTTAAAGCCATATTCTAAAATTATTACTAAATTCGTATAAAAATATAAAAAATGCGTGTAAGTTTTACACGCATTTTTTATTTGCTTGTCCTGTTAAATAATTCGCCACTGGCGAATTCCCGCCTGCCTGCGATAAGCGAGCCGAGTAGGATTTAACAAGGTAAATGATTATTTAACAAGATAAACTAATGCTCCTTCTTTCGTCTTTTCAGATAATTTTATTGCAACATCATCACCCTTTTTCGCAGAATCGACATTTTTATGGTCTATCTGCATTGAATCTATGGTTTCCTCAAACTCTATATCTCCTTTCATAATTTTTATCTTGTCGCCTTTTTTAAGAGAACCATTTAGTTTTATCACGGCAACATTTATCTTATCAAACCAGTGTGTAATTACACCTATTTCTTTTTCCATATTAAAATTTTAAAATTCAATAACTTATATTAAGTGAGGTTGCCCATGTCGACCACAAGCATGGAAACCACTACTAATTGTATCAGATACGAAAATTAGAGTTAAGCAAGAGATTTTATCAACTATTTAAATGGCTTTGTTTAAGACCTTTTTTACAATTTTGATTATATTTGTTATTATATATTTATTGCGTCGGTGGCGGAGCGGTCAATCGCAACAGACTGTAAATCTGTCGCCCTTCGGGCTACGCAGGTTCGAATCCTGCCCGGCGCACAAATTAAAACTCTCTAAATGAGAGTTTTAATCTTTTTTATTTTTATCGTGAACTTAAATATTAAATTAAAATACATCTCAAAAAGAGATGTATTTTAATTTTATTATGGACCCAAAGTGTTTCATTAGAACATTTGGATTTATACCCCAACTTTCTTTTTTTGAGATTCTTTCAAAACAAGATTTTTTTTCTCTTGTTTAACATCAAAAATTAATTCATTTTTATCATCAATACTAATAGTAACTGTCCCACCATCTGAAACACTTTTTGCAACCATTATATTTGCCATAGGAGTCAAAATTTTACTTTGTATCAATCTTTTTAGTGGCCTAGCACCATATTGTGGGCTATATCCTTCTTTAGAAATAAATGCTAAAACATCCGGTTTAATTTCCATATTTATATTTTTTTCAAACAATCTCTTTTGAACCATTCCAATTTGAATATTAACAATTTCCTTTACTGCTTCCTTACTTAAAACATTAAACACAATTATTTCATCGAGGCGATTTAAAAATTCTGGTCTAAAATAATCTTTCAATGCATTCGTTACTCTTTTTTTTGCATCTTCATATTCTTCACCGTCCTCACCATTATTAAATCCTATGGTTTGCATTTTATCTATAAATTCACTTCCAATGTTCGATGTCAAAATAATTACTGTGTTTTTAAAATTAACCACTCTTCCCTTTGAATCTGTTAATCGCCCATTATCAAGAACCTGCAAAAGAATATTAAACACTTCCGGATGTGCTTTTTCTATTTCATCAAACAAAACAACCGAGTATGGTCTGTGTCTTATCATCTCTGTCAAAATTCCACCTTCCTCATAACCGACATATCCAGCAGGTGAACCTATCATTTTTGAAACAGAATGTCTTTCCATAAATTCAGACATATCTACGCGAATAAGCGCTTTGTCGTCATTAAATAAAAACTTAGCGAGTGTTTTTGTGAGTTCCGTTTTACCAACACCTGTAGGACCAAGAAACATAAAAGAACCGATTGGTTTTTCTGGGTCAGAAATTCCAACGCGAGATCTTTTTATTGCGTCCGTAATTTTTTTAACCGCTTCATCTTGTCCAATAACATTCTTTTTGAGTTCTTCTTCCATTCTTGAAAGTTTTTGAACTTCGCCTTCAAGCATTTTTGTAACTGGTATACCTGTCCATTTTGAAACAACCTCGGCTATATCTGATTCAAGAACTTCCTCTCTAAGAATTCTTCTTGAGCTTTGTAATTTCTTCAATTTTTTTGTTTTTATTTCAAGTTTTTTCTCTAAAACAGGAATTTCTCCGTATCTTATTTCTGCCACACGAGAAAGGTCTGATAAAATTTCTGCATTGTCTGCATTAATTCTAAGTTTTTCTAAATCTTTTTTAATTTCTTTTATTTCAGAATATGTATCTTTTTCTCCAAGCCACTTTAATTCAAGCTCCGAGGTCTTCTCTCTCAAATCAGCAATTTCTTTTTCAATTTCTTTCACTCTTTCTTTTGCTTTTTTGCCACTTGAAGAAGTGTTGGTTTCTTTTTTGAGAGCTTGTTTTTCTATTTCTAAACGAAGTATTTTTCTGTGGGTTTCTTCAAGAATTGGCGGTTTATTTTCTAAAGACATTCTAAGTGAGGAACAGGCCTCATCTATAAGGTCAACAGCTTTGTCTGGCATAAATCTATCACTTATATATCTGCTACTTAAATTAACGGCAGAAACTATTGCTTCGTCTAAAATTTTAACTCCGTGAAAAATTTCATATTTTTCTTTTAAACCGCGAAGTATTGCAATAGCATCTTCAAGAGATGGTTCTTGAACATAAACCGGTTGAAATCTTCTCGTGAGCGCGGGGTCTTTTTCTATGTGTTTTTGATACTCTTTTAATGTTGTTGCACCAATGGCTCTTAGTTCGCCACGAGAAAGTGCAGGTTTCAACATATTTGAAGCATCCATAGCTCCTTCTGCCGCGCCAGCGCCAACGATTGTATGAATCTCATCAATAAATAATATTATTTTGCCATTGGATTTTTCAATATCTTTTATTATTCCTTTTAATCTTTCTTCAAATTCGCCTCTATATTTTGTCCCCGCAATAAGTGAACCTAAATCAAGAGAAACGATGTCCTTGTTTTTTAATGATTCCGGAACATCTCCATTATTCATTCTTTGGGCAAGTCCTTCAACGATTGCGGTTTTCCCAACTCCGGCTTCTCCTATTAAAATAGGATTATTTTTTGTTCTTCTAGATAAAATCTGGATTATTCTATTTATTTCATTATCTCTTCCAATAACAGGGTCCAGTTTATTTTCTGAAGCAAGTTTTGTTAAACTTCTCGTATATTTACCAATTGACCTTAATTTTTTAGGAGCTTCAATTTCTTTATCTTTGTTGTTTCTTATTTCTTCAAGCGCTTTTAAAACCATTTCTTGTGTTATTTTAAAACGCGATAAAACAGTTTTAGCAGAACTTTCAACACTAAACATTGAAAGAAAAATATGTTCCGTGGAAACAAATTCATCATCTAATCTTTGAGCAACTTTAGATGATTCTTCAAGAATTCTTGCAAACTCAGGTGTCAAATACATTTGATACGACGGCGACAAAACCGTTGAACCCTCGGGTCTGTCAAGCATTTCAATAACAGAATCCGTCAGTAAGACAATATCAACATCCAAAATTTCCAATATTGAAAAAACCATACTTTCTTCTTGTAAAATTAGAGCAGCCAAAAGATGAGCAGGATTAACACTGTTTTGACCACGTTCAATCGCAAGTTCGTGAGCTCTCTTGATTGCTTCTTTTCCTTTTGTTGTAAAATTATGAAATGGTGGCATATTATAAAATCAAAAATTAAATATCAAAAATCAAAAACTAAATCTAATGTCTTAAATCTAAAATTTGATACATAAAAAATATAACATTTAAAAATTGAGTGAGAGTATTTTACGACAATTCTAAATCGTAGTCAATCCTACTTTTTTACAGGTCCTTTGATATCTGGTAATTTAACAAAGCCCAATTGTTCTATTATATAATCTGAAGGAATAATAATAAATTCATCTTTTGAAATTACATTTAGACCAATAACTTCCCCGAAAAGATTCAACAAGGGTACACCTACAATTTTTATTGGTTGAATTGATGTTTGAATTTCTGATGTTATTGTTTTTGTAACTTCTGGCTTTGTTTTATCGGTATTTTCTTTAACTGTTATATTTTCTCGTAAAATACTTGAAACGATACCTTCTGTAACAGAATCCCTGTCCTCTCCACCTATAGCAATTACTGTTTGCCCTAATTTCAAATTTTTTGAATCTGAAAAAGATACAGGATTAAATATATAATTTTCTTTATCTTTTGCATTTGTTATATCACCTATAAAAATATTACTACCGTCATTACTTTTATTTTCTATGGCAAATGTCCTGTTGTCGTATGTTGAAATAACATAATTTTTTTGTTTATCAAAAAAACTACCATCCGAAATAATTCTCCCGTCTTTGGATACTACAACTCCTATTCCGACAAAATTTCCTAGTTTATTATTTTCTTCTTTACTGCTCGTGTCTAATTTTTCATATATCCTCACAATACTTTTTGAACCATTCTCTATTGATTTTGTTATTAAATCTTCTTCTTTAACAACAACAGTTTTCTCTGACGTTACAACTGATGCGCCCTGTTTATCCGGGACAATTTTTTCAACTGTTCTTTCTAAAATTCTGTTAACTGTTTGAGTAGTCCCGGGAGGAGTTTGCCCCAAAAGAGTAACGGTTACTATTCCGGTTGCAATAGAAGTAACAAAACTTACAAGTAGTGTAAGAAGTATTATTTGTTGTTTTGTTAGTTCTTCGAGCTTCATTGGACTTATTGTATTTTATTATTTATAAAATATCAAGCCCTTTCCGGGTCTATACAAATTTCTTGAGTTTTTCTATAACATAATCTAAATCTTCTTTTGTTGTCTCCTCTCCTAGAGAAAATCTTACACCACCCATTTTTACCTTATTTTTATTTATTGCATTTAAAACATATGAATCGCTATCCTTATTATTCAAACAAGAGCTTTTTGTTGAACAAAAAATTCCACTCTCATCAAGCTGAACTACAAGAAATTCGTGGTCTGTATTTTTAAACGAAACATTTATATTATTTGGCGTTCTGTATTCTGCGCTTCCATTTAATTTAGAATCGGGAATTTCTTTTAAAATTCTATCTATAAAATATTTACGTAATTTCAAAATTTTATTTGAAAACTCTTTTTTTTCATTTGACGCAATTTCAACTGCTTTTGATAATCCAACAATGAGTGGAATATTTTCAGTTCCTGGTCGCAGACCAAATTCTTGTGAGCCACCAAAAAATAACGGTTGAATTTTTATTCCATTTTTAATATACAAAGCACCAACTCCTTTGGGCCCGTATATTTTTTGTCCATCTATGGTTAGCATATCAACACCAAGTTTTTTTACATTCAAGTCCAAAAACAAGGGTGATTGACTCGCATCTGTATGAAATATTGGAAATTCTAAATTTGGGAATAGTGAACTTTTTTTACTCGTTTTTCTGTATTTCCTAATTATTTTTGCAATTTCCGATATCGGTTGTATTGTTCCTATTTCATTATTCACCATCATTATAGAAACAAAAATTGTTTTTTCTTTAATATTTACTGTGAGTTCTTTTAAATCAACAATTCCATTTTCATCAACTTTTATATAACTAATATTTAATCCGTCCCCTTCTAAATGTTTAAATGTTTTTAAAACCGAAGAGTGTTCAATCTCGCTTGTTAT
>JBBTPZ010000025.1:34324-49153 GCA_038065915.1 Patescibacteria group bacterium | reverse complement strand
CAAACCCGACACTGTTCCCAATTTATCGTGATGAGGTAGAAGTGAGAGGTGTTGTAGTTAAAATAATTCGCAATCTTGAATCACAACTAGATCAAGGACAATCGAGAGATGAAAAATATGTGCGCAAAATAGATTATTCGTGGGATTATAGGGGAGAAAAAACAAAATCTCACACGCACGGGATACATACTTATCCAGCGATGTTTATTCCACAAGTCGGACGAAGATTATTAGAAACTTATAGCAAAGAGGGTGATACAATTTGTGATATTTTTTGTGGCTCTGGTTCAGCTTTAGTTGAAAGTAGATTGATAGGAAGAAATGCCTACGGCATTGATCTTAATCCTTTGGCTATTTTTCTTGCAAAAGCAAAGACAACCCCAATCAACCCTCAAAAATTAACAAAAGAGTATCTCGCTTTGCTTGATAGAGTAGAAAAGATTAAAGATAAAGAAATACAAAGACCAGATTTTAAGAATATTGATTTTTGGTTTAAGGATAAAGTAATCGTTAAACTCGCGAAATTAAAAAAAGCTATACGCGAGATAAAAGACGAAACAATTCAGAATTTTTTAATGGTCGCTTTTAGTGAGACAGTTCGTTATTCCTCAAATACAAAGACTGGGGAGTTTAAGTTGGTTCGAGTCAAAGGCGAAAAACTCGAAAAACATGATCCGGATGTTATTGGTATATTTTGCAAACACGTAGAGAAAAGTATCGCAGGAATGACTGATTTTTACAAAGATGCAAAAAAGGATTCATGGACGAAAATTATCTATGGCGATTCATCAAAAGATAATGGTATAAAGGCGAATTCTATTGACTGTATTATTACTTCTCCGCCATATGGCGATAGCCGAACAACTGTTGCTTATGGGCAATTTTCTCGCCTTTCGGCGCAATGGATTGATGTGTTTGATGATCCAAATGATGCTTCTGGCGTAGATAATGATCTTCTCGGCGGTAGAGCTACTAAAAATCTAACCCACATACTTTCGTCAGATTATCTTAAAGAATCATTAGAGAAAATTGCAAAGCAAGATGAAGCAAGAGCAAGAGATGTATTGAGCTTCAACCTTGGATTGAATGAATGTTTGAAGCAAGCGCACAGAATACTCAAACCAGGAAAATATTTTTGCCTTGTAGTTGGCAATAGATTAGTTAAGCAAGTTAGAATCCCAACGGATTTTATTATCGCAGAGTTAGCCGAGAAAATAGGATTTACTTGTGAAGATATAATCGTGCGTAATATTCCGGGGAAAAGAATGCCAATCAAAAATTCGCCGACAAACATTGTCGGTGCTTTAGAGGAAACAATGAATAAAGAAAGTATTGTTGTGTTGAGGAAAAACTAGAGAATACGCTTGTGCGTTTTAAACATAAGTGGAAAGGTTTTTTCGGAAAGACGAGTGAGACGAAAAGCGGAGCCGTGGTCATGGGGTTTTCCCGCATTCTTTCCAGTCCGATAGACTCCAAGGCGAATATCGTATTTTGATAATGCGAGAAATTGCTTTGGGTCGATATCTTTTAACAACCATGCTTCCGTATAATGAAAGTATTCGTGCCCTTTCTCTTTTTTGCAGTTAGCAAAAACAAGAATAAGTCCATTTCCAATTTTCTCGGCCGCTTTTATTCTCAAAAAATCTAGCTCATAATATCCAAGCACTGTTCTATTTTTGAGTATGAGTAACTTGCCTTGCTTTTCATCGACTTTGCAATGAAAACCACGTTCATTTTTCTTTCCGTTCGTAATGGTTTGGTGAAGTATTTTGTGTTGAGGAAATTCAGGATCGGGATATCCAAATCTTTTCAATATCTCCGCATTTGTAATACCTTCCGGTTTCTTGGTAAAGAGGGTCATCATGGAAGATGTACCAGCTCTTTGCGATTTCAATTCCATTACTCCAAAGTCCGGCAAAGCAATATTATTTTCTGTTATTCCAAGATAATCCTCAAGCGTTTTACCGATACCTGTGTTATGAGAACGATTCGACTTAATCCACCCTTTCTCGGAGAGCTCTTTGAGTGCTTTCTTAATCTGTGCAAGTGTTCGTTTTTGCATATTTATTTTATGAAAAAAGACAAATCTTTTTTGTAAATCTTTGCAAATTCTTTGAGCTGTGTAATATCAAGTCGTCTTTGTCCAGCTTCAATTTTTGATATATGAGGTTGAGTTTTACCGAGTAGCTTCGCTACATCAGCTTGATCCAAACTCGCTTCAAGCCGAGCTTTCTTGAGTTGTTCGACGGTATATTTATGGTCTTTAGAAAAAATCGTCTTTGTCATACTTTTGTATTATAGTATTCCGTTGTGTTATATTCCAAGTTGTTATATGCTATAAATAGCCCAAATCCCATCGTCATACCTTTTCAAAAAGAATCCACCCCGCCAAACAAAAAAGAACATCTTCCGATGTTTTTTTGTTTTATGTGCCCCCAAGAGGAATCGAACCTCTGTTTTGAGCTCCGCAAGCTCATGTTTTATCCATTAAACTATAGGGGCAAAGGCATTGGCGGGCAGGTATCCATTAAACTATGGGGGCAATAATTAAAATATATAACAAATATTCTATTAAGAGAAGTTAAAAAATATATTATACTTATTGAATGACTCAAGATGAAGCGCTTTCAATATTAAAAACCGGTGCTAATGTTTTTCTCACTGGCGAGCCGGGCTCAGGAAAAACTTATACAATAAATAAGTATATCGCTCACTTGCGTGAATATAAAATTGAACATGCGATTACCGCATCCACGGGTATCGCGGCAACACATATTGGTGGAATGACAATACATTCTTGGAGTGGTATTGGCATCAAGGAAACTTTAACCAAATATGATTTAGATAAAATCGCGACAAGCGAATATATCAATCGTCGTGTTCGAAGGACAAAAATTTTAATTATTGATGAAATTTCAATGCTTCGTGCCGAGACACTTTCAATGGTAGAAGCAGTGTGTAGAGAGATAAAACAGGTAAATGAACCATTCGGTGGTATTCAGGTTGTGTTTGCGGGAGATTTTTTTCAGCTTCCACCAATTGAAAAAAGAAATGCGGAGCAAAAACAAGGAGGTCTCTTAAAGGAGAAGCTTCCATGTTTTGCATACGAATCAAATGCGTGGATACGTTTACGCCCAGTAGTTTGTTATATAGCGGAACAACACCGACAAGATGACGCGGAGTTTCTTGCACTTTTACTTGCTATTCGCCGTGCCACCTTGGAAGAAAAACATCATAAACATATAAAGTCGCGTCATGTACAAAATGCGAATTTTCCAAAAAATATCACAAAACTTTTTTCACACAATTTAGATGTTGATAGAGTAAATGATGAAATGTTGGAAAAAATAGAAGAAGAAAGTAGAAAATTTAAAATGAGTTCTGCTGGGTCAATGCCTCTCGTCGCTACTCTTAAAAAAGGATGTCTGTCGCCAGAAGTTTTAATTTTAAAAAAAGGTGCAGTCGTTATGTGCACAAAAAATAATCCAAAAGAAAGATTTGTAAACGGTACACTTGGTACGGTGATAGATTTTGACTCTCATTCGGGTAATCCAATTATTAAAACAAGAAATGGAAAAAATATATTGATTGCTCCTATGGACTGGGGTGTGGAAGAAAATGGAAAGATAAAAGCAAAAATTACACAAGTTCCACTTCGTTTGGCTTGGGCAATAACTGTGCATAAAAGTCAGGGGATGAGTATGGATGCCGCGGTGATGGATTTGTCGTCTGTGTTTGAATATGGGCAGGGGTATGTAGCACTTTCTCGAGTTCGCCGTATGGATGGGCTTTATCTTTTGGGATGCAACGATAAAGCACTACGGGTACACCCACAGATTTTGAAGCAAGATGGTATTTTCCGAGTAGAGTCAGAACAAGCACGAGAAATTTTTGGTACGCTTTCGGTTGATGAAGTCAAAAAGATGCATAAAAATTTTGTTCTCGCTTTAGGTGGTAAATGGAAAGATACCAAAGAACACAAATCGTCCCACTTGGAGGCCGAGCCTCCAAGTGGGACGATTGGACGTTTGGAACAAATTCGCATCAAGCATCAAAATGCTTACAAAAAATGGACACCCGAGGAAGAAGTAGAAATTGTGTCACAATTTAAAAATGGAAAATCTATCAAAAACATTTCCGCATTATCTGGCCGACAAGTTGGGGGCATTCGTGCACGGCTTATAAAATTAGGTCTTATGGAAAACTAAAGTTAAAATCCTATAATTTTCAAAATTATAGGATTTTAAAAAACAAAAAGATTATAAATTAAAAACAAAATACCATAGATTTAAATGCTCAAAATAGGATTAAAGCCGACACGATTCTTTAAAATCTCAAAATTTGAATAAATCCAAGCACTTTTCTTAAAAACCTCTCCCAGAGGTTTTTAAGTTAGAGCTTTTGAAGTTATATCATTTGAATTTTGCAATTCTAGATTTTTTTCTTGAGGCCGCGTTTTTCTTTATAACTCCCCTTTTTGCCGCTTTGTCTATTTCTTTGTAAACATTCGGAAGAAGTTTCTCTGCTTCTTTTGTCTTTTTCTCAGATATAAGTTTTTTGTATTCTTTAACAACAGATTTCATTTTATTTTTTCTTGCAATATTAAAAACCCTCTTTCTATGAGAACCTCTTAATGCTTTTTTTGCTGATGATGTTATGGGCACGATATTATTTGATTAATTATTTCTAACTGTTGCATGTTAGCAGAGAAACTGGGTTATTTCAAGTTTCTTAATTAATAAAGAAAAATCTCGTCCCCCGTATGATTTTATGATTTAGTGATTTTGTGGTTTAATGTTTATATATGATTTCACAAATAAAAGGAAAACTATCATACAAGGGAATCGGCTGTGCGATTATTGATGTGTCCGGAGTTGGATATAAAATACATACAACGCTTGATGAAGTGATTGATATGAAAGAAGGAGATGATGTAAATTTTTGGACGCATTTAGTCGTTAAAGAAAATGCTTTGGACATATACGGTTTTAGAAATATGGAAAATTTGGATTTTTTTAAACTTCTGATAGGCGTTTCCGGTATAGGGCCAAAATCTGCTATGAATATATTAACAATTGTTGATGTTGAAACCCTTGTGTCAGCAATATCTTCTGGCGATATGTCGTACTTAACAAAAGTATCGGGTATAGGAAAAAAGAATGCACAAAAAATTATCATTGAATTAAAAGATAAGGTAGAAGCAAGGGTTGGTGATGTTGCGGGACTTAAAAAAGAAGATGTTGATGTGATTGAAGCGCTTAAATCATTAGGATACACGGCCAGAGACGCGCGTGAATCACTAAAAAATATGGATGAAAATGCAACCACCAGCGAAAAAATAAAAAGTGCCATAAAAAGTTTGAATAAATGACATGTTAGACAATATTTTATATAAAATAAAAAAACTTCTTCCAATTAAATTGTTTCGTCTATTTCAACCTGTATACCATTACACACTTTCTTTTATTGCGGCGTTTATATACGGGTTCCCTTCAAATAAAATTCACATTGTTGGAGTAACCGGGACAAAGGGAAAAACAAGCACAATAGAAATAATAAGCGCTCTACTGGAAGAAGCCTGTTTAAAAACAGCTTTGGCCGGAACTTTGAGATTTAAAATTGCAAACGAAACAGAAAAAAATAATTATAAAATGACAATGCCCGGAAGATTTTTTGTTCAAAAATTTTTAAGAAAGGCGGTCAATGCAAAATGCAATTATGTGATATTAGAAGTGACTTCTCAGGGAATAGCGCAATATAGACACAAATTTATAAATTTTGACACGATAATTTTTACAAACTTATCGCCAGAACACATAGAGTATCATGGCTCCTATGAAAAATACCTGCAGGTAAAATTAAAAATAACAAAGGCGCTTGAGAAATCCAATAAAAAAAGAAAAATAGTAATTTCAAACACGGATGATAAAGAGGGTTATAAATTTTTAAATATTAACGTCGCTGAAAAATATCCTTATTCAAAAAGAGACGCCGAACCGTTTGTTATAAAAAGAGATGGATTGGAAATAACAATAGACGGTGTAAAAATTGAACCGAAACTTTCAGGAGAATTTAATTTATACAATATAGTCGCGGCTATAAAATTTGTAAAAACTCAAGGGGTTAGTACAAATATAATAAAATACGCGCTTGAAAAGTTTTCGGGAATTAGAGGAAGATTAGAAAAAATAGAAGAGGGACAAGATTTCACTGTGATAGTTGATTACGCGCACACGCCCGATTCTCTTGAAAAAGTTTACGAAGTATTTCAATCATCCAAAAAAATATGCGTTCTTGGGAATACTGGCGGCGGTAGAGATAAATGGAAAAGAAAAGAAATGGCAAAAATTGCAAAGAGGCATTGTACACAAATAATTTTAACAAATGAGGACCCTTATGATGAAAATCCGTTGGAAATTGTCGGTGAAATGAAAAAAGAAATTGGAGATTCAAATTGTCAAATAATAATTGACAGGAGAGACGCGATAAGAAAGGCGCTAGAATTTGCAACTACGGGAGACGCTGTTTTAATTACAGGAAAAGGAACAGACCCATATATTATGGGAGCAAACAACACTAAAATTCCTTGGGATGATGCAACTGTTGTGAAAGAAGAAATCAAAAAGCTCTGAATGAACTTTTTGATCCATAATTCAAATGCTCCGGGGGAGCATTTGAATCCATAATGTGTTCGTATTCGTGTTCGTGTTCGTGTTTGGTGGAGTTTTTTTATCCATCCCAGTAAAATATCTTCCATCCAAGTGAAATAATTTTCAAATTTCACAGGGTAAAGATTTCACGGGGCAAGTAATATTTTTTGAACAAACCTGTTATAATAAAAATATGGACGCATTAAAAGATTTTGCTTGGTTTTTTGTAATAATACTAGCGCTTGCGATAGTGTGGTTTTTGTCTGGTGGTCCAGACAGAGAATCAGCAAAAAATCCATTTATAAATCCGCCAAACCCAATCAGTTCCGGAAAAACATACGGTACAAGTTTCTTTTCAGGAAGAGAAAGCAACGCTTCTACGAGTAATATCAAGGAACAAAAAGGAACAATAGAAGAGCAGTTAAAAACAATAGGAGAAGAAACGGCAAGAGTTAAAGATGAACTTAAAAAGGTGCAAGAAAAAGCCAGTTTGTCAGAATATTCAGATTTAATTACTTTTTCTAGAGGAAATGCAACAGCAATATCTCCGGATAAAGAATATTTACAAATTATACTGTCTAAAACTGCAAAAAATAAGATTATAATTACCGGCTGGGAATTAAAAAGTTTAATTTCCGGAGTTTCTGTAAAAATAGGAGAAGCTTCATGGTTACCAAGATTAGGAAGTTCAAATATAAAAAACACAATCGTTTTATCTCCGGGAGAAAAAGCAATTATAATAACCGGTCGCCCACCGATAGGTGTTTCTTTCAGAACAAATATTTGTTCAGGATATTTCGGACAATTTCAAAATTTTTATCCATCGCTTAAAGCAGAATGCCCAGATCCATATGGTGAAATTGAAGAACAGTATTTGAGTGGCCCGAATGCTTATAATGATAGTTGCTTGGATTTTATAGACAGAATAAGAAGATGCGGTATCAATACAGAGCAACTGCCTCTCGGAATGCAATCACAGTGTCAGGACTTTGTGACAAAAAAAATAAATTATAATTCTTGTATTGATAAACATAAAAATGATGAAAATTTTTACAGAGGCGAATGGAGGGTTTATCTTTCTCGCGATACAGAATTGTGGAAATCAAAAAGAGAGGTCATAAAATTAATTGATGAGAAAGGAAAAGATATTGGAACGATAACATATTGAGGTCATAAAAACACAAAATCACCACCTGCCCGCAATGTTACGCATAGCGTTGCAGGCGGGAATCATAAAAACAAAACTATTCCCTTATTTAGCTAAATATGGGAATAGTTTTTATATATTGAGAAAACCGACTCTGTAAAACCAGTTAGATGTCTAGAACCCTAAACAAAACCACTCCCGCGGAAACAGATACATTTAATGACTCTTTATTCCCTTTCATTGGTATTTCAGTAATAATATCGCACTTATCTAAAATTGATTTTGATATTCCCTTCACTTCGTTTCCAAAAATAAAAGCCAAATTCCCTTTCCAGCCGAAGATTGGCCCACCTTTGGCGGACATCTTTTTATAATCAATAGATTTTTTTGACTGTTCTACTCCAATTATTAAAAAATTTTCTTTTTTCAGTTTTTTAATAAGTACACCAATATTTTTTACCTTTTCCCATTCAATATTTTTTTCAGCACCAAGTGCTGTTTTTGAAATTTCATTTACATCTCTGCCAAACCTATCGGTTGGAGTAGGAGTATAGCCGGTTAAGAATATTTTTGAGATACCAACCGCATCGGCTGTTCTAAAAATAGAACCGACGTTATGATTGCTTCTTATGTCGTGAAGAATTAGATGGGCCTTAAAATATTTCATTGTCCGCTCGGCAGGACTCGAACCTGCGACCGTCTGCTTAAAAGGCAGCTACTCTACCAGCTGAGTTACGAGCGGATATAACAAAACAAAAATATAACAGAAAAATAAATCTTTTTCAATTTTTTATTATTTTTTAAAAAATAATTCTGGATTTAAAATCTCACGCGGAACTAAAAAACATTATGGATCAGAAAGCTCATTAAGAGCTTTCTGATTTAGATTTCCAACAAAAACTTTTCTATTTCCAAACCCATGTCTTCTGTTATTCCTCTTCTAATGTCATGATAAATGGAAACGAGTCGTGAAGACATTTTTTTTAATTCATCCTCAGAATAATTTTTAGAAAATTCTTTTGCTTTTTTAAAAACAAACGGATTCAAATCGGCTTCAACACTACTTTTTGAAGAACTCGCCAAAAGCATTGTCTTAATTTGCCAAAACAATATTCCATGAATCTCTTCTGGCACAAGCCCCTCTTTCAAAACTTTTTGATATTCTGCCCAAGCGCCTTTTTTGTCTCTCTTGCCCAACGCGTCTGTTAGAAAAAACGGTTTCGTTCTTTCTTTTTCTTTTTCTACAACACCAGAAAACTCCTGTATTTTTTGTGCGTGTTTTTCTATTTTTGTGAGTGTTTTTTTATCAACTTTTTCTTCCAATAAAATAAAAATGTTGTCTGATTCCGCAATATTTTTAATTTTGTCTAAAATAAATTCCTTTATTTCTTCGTTCTCAAAAATTTTATCCAAAAAGATTATATATTTATTTTCAAAAAGACCCATTCCTGCCAAACCTTCCTCTATTATTTTTTCGTCAAAATTTTCACTATTTAGCTTGAATAAATTTGAGTTTGGTTTTTTAGCAACAAGAATATCCCTAAGGTTTTTTGCCTTTGCTCTGGCTTTTTTAAAATCTTCTCCGTAAATAAAATAAAGCATAATAATAAAATTTTTTCAAAATTTTATAAATTTCCAATTGTCCAATTCCTAATTACCAATAAAATTTCAAAACAAATATTCTGATTGATTGTTATTTTTAATTAAGCATTTCATTGGGAATTGGATATTAAATATTGGGTATTTAAAAAATTGCTACGCAATTTTTTTCATCTCTCCCCAATTGTCTCCAACCGAAGCATCTGCAACAATTTTTACACCGAGAGATTCTTTATCTGTTAAAACATTTTCCATGATTTTTTTAATTTCTGGATACACTTTATTAACAAGACCTTCTTTTACTTCGTAAACCAATTCGTCGTGAATTTGTAAAAGCAACGAACACTCATTTTCAATTTTTTCTTTTTTCAAAAATTCTTCTATTTTTATCGTTGCTATTTTGATTACATCTGCAGATGTTCCTTGAATCGGCGCATTTATCGCCATTCTCTCAACAGAAGCTCTTATGTGTGGAAATCTTGATTTGACTTCTTCAAAATATCTCCTTCGTCTAAAAAGTGTTTCTGTAAATCCTTTTTTGAAGACCTCTTTTTTTATATTTTCAAGATACTCCGCAACACCAGAAAATGTCTCAAAATAATTATTTAAATATGTTTCTGCTTCTTCCTTACTTGTTCCTAAATTCTTTTTTAGTGAATTAACACCCATCCCGTAAAGAATTCCGAAATTTATTACTTTTGCTTTTCTTCGCATTTCACTTGTAACATCTTTTGATAATACATTAAACACCTTTGATGCAACCGCGCTATGTATGTCTCCACCTTCTTTAAAAATCTGAATTAAATTTTTGTCGCCAGATAAAATCGCAACAATTCTTAATTCAATTTGTGAATAATCAAATGAAAGAAGTTTAAATCCTTTTTCAACAATAAAGGCCTTTCTGATTTCATTCCCGAGTTCTGTTTTTGTTGGGATATTTTGTAGATTTGGGTCATTTGAAGAAAGTCGTCCAGTTGTTGTTCCGGTTTGTATAAAATTAGCATGTAATCTTCCGTCACTGCTAACCATGTCAGGAATATTATCTATATATGTTGAAAGTAATTTTTGTAATTCGCGATATTTCAAAATATCGTTCACTATTTTGTTTGTTCCCTGCATTTTAATAAGTTCTGATTCTTTTGTAGAATAAGCCCCTGTTGGTGTTTTTCTTAGCCCTTTAATTTTAATCTGCATTTTTTCAAACAAAATTTCACCGAGTTGTTTGGGTGAATTTATATTAAATTCTGCGCCAGCTTTTTTCCAAATCTCTTTTTCTATTTTATCCAAATCTACATGAAGTTTTTTTGACAGGTCTCTTAAAAACTGCACATTTATTTTTATACCTCTTCTTTTCATTTCTTCCGCTATTGGTAAAAAAGGTAATTCAATATCTTCATAAAGTTTGTTCAGTCCGTCTTTTTTTATTTTATCTAAAATTATTTCTTTGGCTTTTTCAAAAGATGCCGCGCGCGAAAAATTAAGTATTTTATCAAGTCCCGGATTTGTAATATTGGAATTTATAAGCCATAGCGCTATTCCTATTTTTTTTATTTCTGTTTCGGAGACATTTTGTGTATCTTTTGAAACTTCTTTTTCTTCATCATATTCAACCTCCGTAATTTGACCCATCCCATTAGGAGTTGGTGCTTCTTTATTTTCTATTTTCACAACTGCTCCTTTTTTAGAAAACATATCGCTAACTTTTTGCCAAATACTTTTAAATCCTAATTCGTCTAATTCTTTTCTTATCTGTTCCAAATCTATGTCATCTATTAATTCTTTCTCGGGTAAATCAAATTTTCTTAACGAATCCAATCTTATTGTCGCCAATATCTTTGAAAAAATCGCTTCTTCTTTTCCTTCTTTCAAAAGATTTATTATTCTTTTTGTTATTCCCGCTTTTTCAAATTTACTTTCGTCTTTTTTGAGTTCTTTGTAAATATTTTCTATTGTTCCAAATTTTTGAATCAAAGTTGACGCTGTTTTGTCTCCAATCCCTTTTATTCCAATAATATTATCTGACGGGTCTCCGCGAAGTCCTTTGTAGTCAGGTAATAGTTTTGGACCAAATCCAAATCTTTCAAAAACCTTTTTTTCATTATAAATAATTGTATCTTTTATTCCCTTTTTAAGTGTGTAAACAAGAATCCTTTCACCATCAACAAGTTGAAGTGTATCCATGTCTCCAGACGCAATGATTGTTTCTGTGTTTTTTTCATATTTTAATTTTTCAGCAATTGTTCCCAATAAATCATCCGCCTCAAACCCTTCAATTTCGTATATTGGAATATTAAATGCCTTAAAAACATCATGTGCTCTTATTATTTGTCCTATCAGTTCTTTGTCTGTTTTTGGGCGATTTGCTTTATATCCTTCATAAACGTCATGCCTGTGAGTTGGTGTTGGAAAATCAAAACATGCAATTATATAATTTGGTTTTAATTCGTTAATTATTTTCAACAACATCAAACATAGTCCGTACAAAGCACCGGTTGGTTCACCTTTCGTTGATGTAAACTCCGGCAGTGCGTGATATGCGCGATGCAATATTGCGTGGGAATCAAGCAAAATTATTCTTTTCTTATTATTTTTAGACATTCTGTGTTTCAAAATTGTATCAAAAAAACCACGTTTTTGCTCGTTGAAGTCTGACTTCAATTTAAATATAAAAAACGACCTGCAAAGTAAAACTTTGCAGGTCAAGAGAAAAAGAAAAAAGGATTAAGGGAAAATTAAAGAAATAGCTGACGAGGACCAGCGAGGGGATCCGCGCCGCCAACACCGCCGTCGGCAGCACACAACCACGCACCGCCACCACCCCAGCTGCCACACACGAGACAACCATCAGCCCATAAAGATGATGGTTGCGATGTTTTTTTTTGACATCGGATGCCTCTCTTTTTATTTTGAAATTGTTATTTAAAAGAACTTGAATTAATCAAATTCTCTATTCGTATGATATAACAGAATTGGAGGAATGTCAATCAAAATGTAAAATTAAGTGTGAGGTACCAAAAATCCATTCTCTTATTCGCACGAATAAGAGAATGGATTTATTCTTGCGATTTTGTAAAAAACATTATGGATTCAAAAGACCGTTTAGGTCTTTTGAATTTATTTTCCTTGTATTCTCATCAATAAATTCAAATTCTATTTTAAGAATATTTTTTGGAAGAATGTCATAAACATTTTCCGGCCATTCTATCAAAATTAAATTTTCTTGGTCATTTAAAATTTCTTCAAATCCAAGAATTCTCAATTCTTCTCCACATTTTAATCTGTAAGCGTCTATGTGAATTAATCTTTTCGGCCAATTGTAATTTTCAATTTTATAAATTTTTTCAATAACAAATGTTGGACTTGTTATGTTCTCTTTTGTGCCCAACATTTCGGCAACAAATTGAACAAATGTTGTTTTCCCAGAACCTAAATCTCCATGAAGCCCGACAACAACGGCTTTTTTTGTGTCCGATTTTAATTTTTGCAAAAAATTTTTTGCAATGTTTTTTGTTTCTTTTAGATTTTTAGAAACTATCTTCATCCTGATGATTTTATCATACACATTTTGTAAATCCATTTCTTATTTTTTGTGTTAAAATTAGTATGTGTTTTATTGCTTTATTGATTTTTTGCTTTTTTGATTACCATGATTAATTTCAACGACAAAGAACAAAACGAGAAACTTAACGAAATAAGAAACTTAGAAGAAGAAGATCTCGCGCAAATACTTTCACAAAAATACAAAATTCCATATCTTAATCTCATAGGAATTCCTGTAAACGCGAATGCATTATTAATAATTCCTGAAGAAAAAGCAAGAAAAAACGACATTGCAATTTTTGATGTGGCTGGAAAAAATTTAAGTATAGCCATCACTGCCCCAGAAAAAAGAGAAACCGTGGTTGCAATAGAAGAATTAAAAGAAGGTGGATATAAACCAAGTTTGTTTATTGTGTCTCAAAATAGTTTAAAAAAGGTCTGGGATAGATATAAAGAATTATCTTTTGGTAAAGTTACAGAAGCTGGGGTTTTAGATATTTCAGATAAAGATATTGAAAAATTTGTAAGTGAAACAAAAACAACAAGCGAGGTTAAAGATTTGATTAATAAAACCTTGTCTCTTGAAAAAAACAAAAGAACAACACAAATAATTGAAGTTATTGTGGCAGGCGGACTTGTGTTAGATGCATCAGATATTCACATAGAACCAGAAGAAGATACTGTAAAAATAAGAATACGCCTTGACGGTGTTCTTACAAATATCGCCGACCTTGATACGGAAACATATAAATTACTTCTTTCAAGAATTAAACTTATTTCCGGTTTAAAAATAAGTAGAATTAAAAACGCGCAGGACGGAAGATTTAGTATTCATGTAAACGGAACAGAAATTGAAATTAGAACATCAACACTACCAAGCGAATATGGAGAATCAATTGTTCTAAGAATTTTAAACCCGGAAACAATTTCTATACCGCTTGAAAAACTTGGGATGGATAAATTTCTTTTGGATATAATGGAAAACGAAATAAAAAAACCAAATGGAATAATATTAAATACGGGACCCACCGGCTCTGGAAAAACAACTACTTTGTATGCGCTTCTTAAAAAAATATACACCGGGGATATAAAAATAATTACGATAGAAGACCCTATTGAATATCATATAAGTGGAATAACACAAACTCAAATCAATCCAAGTGAAGGATATACTTTTGCAAAAGGCCTTGTTTCTTCATTGAGACAAGACCCGGATGTTATAATGGTTGGTGAAATAAGAGATAAAGAAACCGCAGAAACAACAATACACGCATCGTTAACAGGACATCTTGTGCTTTCAACCCTCCACACAAACACGGCGGCGGGAACATTCCCACGGCTTGTAGACCTAGGTATAAAATCACAAATGTTAGGAACAGCAATCAATTTAACAATGGCGCAAAGATTAGTAAGAAAGCTTTGTGAAAATTGCAAAAAAAGAATTCCAGCCGATGCAACAACGGTTGAAATTATAAAAAAGACATTGGGTGAAATAAAAGAAAAAGATACGGAAAGAAAAATCCCTGCGTGGGACAATGTTTCTTTTTTTGTGCCTGTTGGGTGCGACAAATGTAACCAAACCGGCTACAAAGGTAGAATCGGTGTCTTTGAAGCCATAATTGTTGACGAAAATATAGAAAATATAATCAGAAAAAACCCGAGTGAAAGAGAAATAGAAAAATATTCTTCAAAACAAAAAATATTGAATATGAAACAAGACGGAATAATAAAAATGTTGGGTGGAATAACAGATATAAATGAACTGAGAAGGGTGGTGGAATTAGAATGACCTGGGAGGTCATTCTAATCCATAATTTTTGTTCTTTGTCGGAATGACATGGGAGGTCATTCTAATCCATAATTTTTGTTCTTTGTCGGAATGACATGGGAGGT
>JBBTPZ010000025.1:0-34224 GCA_038065915.1 Patescibacteria group bacterium | reverse complement strand
TTCTAATTCATAATTTATTTTCTGTTTGATTTTGTGTTTTCGTGATTTTAAAAGAGAAAAAGTATTATGGATTTAAAATCTCATTTAGAGATTTTAAATTTAGTGATTTTATAAACCTTTAACTCTTCTTTAAAAAAAGTATAATGCCAATAGGAGTATTGTTTTAAAAAATGAGATTTTGTTGAAAATAAAAAAAATCCAACAAACAAATCTCTAAGTGATACTTTCAAACGGGCGTCCAAAAGCCGACATAATTCTATAGATAATTTCAGAAAGCTCGAAAGAGTAACCAAAATGTCTACGAAATATGTCTAAAGTCCGAATGGACTTATCACTTAGAGATTTGTGGGTTGGATAAGCTATAAAACAACTCAACACTATAAGTTTATCACATTATAAAAATATGTCAAGCCCCAAAGACAAAAACGAAAAAAAAGTGGTGGTTAAGCCGTTTGGCGACACTTCTCTTGACCAAGCATTGAGACCGTCAAAGTGGGATGAATATGTCGGTCAGGACTCTATAAAAAAGAATCTGAAAATACTTCTCACCGCAGCAAAAGAGCGTGGACATTCTCCGGAACATATACTTTTCTACGGTCCGCCGGGTTTGGGCAAAACAACTCTTGCGCATTTGATATCCAAAGAAATGGAGGGCAATATGAAAATTACTTCGGGTCCGGCTATTGAAAAAGTCGGTGATTTGGCTTCAATATTAACAAATCTTTCAGATGGGGATATTCTTTTTATAGACGAGGTTCATAGATTAAATAAAGTTATAGAAGAAACACTTTATCCTGCGATGGAGTCCCGTGTTTTGGACATAATTATAGGCAAAGGACCTTCTGCAAGAACAATACAGCTTGAATTGCCTTCATTTACACTTATTGCCGCTACAACAAGAATGGCTCTTTTGTCTTCCCCTCTTCGTTCTCGTTTTTCTGGTGGAACTTTCCGACTTTCTTTCTATACGGAAAATGAAATAGAAACTATTCTAAAAAGGTCATCAAAAATATTAGGGGTAGAAATAGAAAAAGACGGTTTAGTAGAGATATCAAAGAGAAGTCGTTTCACTCCGAGAATAGCAAATTATCTTTTAAAAAGATGCCGAGATTACGCGCAAGTTGAAAAAACAAATCTAAACAAAAATGTCGTCCAGCAAGCGCTCTCGCTTCTTGAAATAGATAATATGGGGCTTGGTTCACACGATAAAAGAATTCTTGAAACAATTATAAATAAATTCAATGGAGGTCCTGTGGGTTTGGGTACAATATCCGCCGCAATAATTGAAGAACAATCAACAATAGAAGAAGTTCACGAACCTTATCTTATGCAAATAGGTTTTATAGAAAGAACGCCGAGAGGAAGGGTCGCCACAAAATTAGCCTATGAACATCTCGGGTACAAATTCCCAGAAATAGAACAGAAGAAATTACTATAGAAAATTAAAAATTAAAAAATCAAAGTTAAAAATGACAATTTAAAATTTAAAGTGAAACAATTTTAAAATTTATCAATTTTTACATTTTTAACTGTCATTTTGCATTTTGAGATTTACATTTTACATTTTTATGTCCGGTCACAATAAATGGTCAAAAATAAAAAGAAAAAAAGAAGTTTCCGACTCGCAAAAGAGCCGGGTCTTCACAAAGCTCGTTAGATTAATCCAAGTTGAATCAAAAAAGGCAAACGGGGACATGAATAGTCCGGGACTTAAGACCGCTATAGAAAAAGCAAAAAAAGAAAATATGCCGAGTGATAATATAGAAAGAGCTATCAAGAAAGGCGCTAGTCCCGATGGTTCAAATATGGAATCTATTACATATGAGGCGTACGGACCTTCGGGTGTTGGAATAATAATTGAAACATTAACAGACAGCAGAAACAGAACATTCGCCGAGATAAAACATATTCTAACAAAAAATAATTCTTCAATTGCCCAGGTGGGTGCCGTGAAGTGGGCATTTGAAAAAAAAGAAAATGAGTGGGTACCAAAGACAACTGTGAATGCGACAAAAGAAGATATTATTAAAATTGAAAAACTTATGGACGACTTAGGGGAAAACGAAGATGTACAAGAAATTTTTGTAAATATAAAAGATGAAATTGAACAATAAAAGCTCCGTGAAAGTTTTGGCAATAGACCCGGGCTATGAAAGGGTTGGAATTGCTGTTTTGGAACGTCTTCCTGATAAAAAAGAAATTCTTCTTTATTCGGATTGTTTTAAAACTTCTCCCAAATTATCTCCCGAAGAGCGCCTGTTCCTGATAGGAGAAGAAATAACAAAAATAATAAAAAAATTTAAGCCGATAAGTTGCGCTCTGGAAAAATTATTTTTTAATACAAATCAAAAAACTGTAATGATGGTTTCTCAAGTGAGGGGAATGATTATTTATCAAGCAATGTTAAACAAAATGAGTGTGTTTGAATATAACCCGTCCGAAGTAAAGATAGCAATGACTGGTTATGGGAGAAGCACAAAATATCAAATAACAGATATGGTGAAGCGATTAATCTGTATAGACAAAAAAATTTTATACGATGATGAGTTTGATGCCATCGCAGTTGGTTTAACTTGTTTGGCGTCTGAAAAATTCTAACCTTGCAAACTGGTGTGGTTTTGCCCAGCACCTATTTTTTATAAAAAAATAGGTGCTGGGTTATCCACACTATTTATATGGTTTATTTGCAAAAATATTTTTTTCTGTTAAAAATATAGAAACCATCTTTAGTTGATTAAATAAATGGCTAAATAGGTCGCTATAAAATAAAAAATTTATTTTAAAAAACATGTACGAAGAAGAAAAAGATAATTTGGATACAAGTGAAGATTCGTTTGAAGAAACGGATGCGTCTTTAGAGGATGTTGAAAAGCTTGATGATGACGAAATTATAGATGATGAAGACGAAGTCAGTGAGTTTGATGACACTGATAATTTTTAAATTCAAATGTTCTTACTTCAAAACCTCTAACTTAAAAACCTCTGGGAGAGGTTTTTAAGAAAAGTGCTTGGATTTATTCAAATTTTGAGGTTTTGAAGAATTGTGTCAGATTCCAATCCTATTTTGAGCATTTGAATCCCTAATGTTTTTTATAATCAAAACTCTCATTTAGAGAGTTTTGATTTTTTTCTTGTCCTGTGTTTTTGTGAGAAAGTTTTAATTCACAATTATTTTCACAAATCTGTGCTTCCCTACTTTAAAAATGGCCGTGTCTGTAATTAGATAATTATAGTCCTCTATCTTTTTATTACTGGACATATCTGTTATAGAACCAGAATCAATTAATCTTTTGAAATCGGACATTGATGAGACCAAATTATTTTTTAATAATGTTTCCGATAATTTTTCCTCTTTGGATATATAAACCATTTGTACGTCTTCCGGTATTTCTTTATTGCTAAATGTATTTATAAAATATTCTTCCGCTTTTTTTGCTTTTTGTTCCCCATAATGAACCTTAACAATTTCTTTAGCCAAAATAATTTTTATATCACGTGGGTTTGTTCCTTTTTCCATTTCTTCTTCAAATTTATTTATTTCTTCAGACGGGATGTATGTATTGTTTATAAAAAGAATTTTTATCATTTCATCTGGTTGAGACATTATTTGTCCAAACATTTCTTCGGGTGAGCCACCCAAAAACACGCCATTCCCTTTACTTTTTGACATTAATTCCCCCGTTTTTGGATTTTCCATTAATGTAATCGCAACAACAAATTTTTCTTTTCCTTTTAATTTTTTCAATAAATTTCTACCAATAAGAGCGTTAAATGTCTGATCCGTTCCACAAACTTCTACGTCAATATCCATTGCAACTGAATCATACCCTTGCATAAGGGGATACAAAAACTCGTGGAGATGAACTGGTTTGCCTTCGCTCATTCTTTTTTGAAACATATCTCTTTCTAAAATTTGTTGAACTGTTATGTTTGAGGCTAAGTTTATTATTTCTTCAAAAGTAAGTTTTGCCAGCCAATCGCTGTTATACTTTATTAAAGGAGGATTTTCTTTGTTCTTAAAATCCATGAGTGGACTTATCATTTCTTTCCATTTTTTTATATTTTCAAGAACTTCTTCTCGTGTTAATTGTTTTCTTGCAGAACTCTGGCCGGATGGGTCACCTATTCTTGCTGTAAAATCACCAAACAAAATTATAACTTCGTGACCAAGTTTTCTAAATTTTTCCATTAAAATAAAATTTTTTGCATGGCTCAAATGAAGAACCGGTGCCGTTGCATCAAATCCTATATAAAATCTCATTCTCTCCCCGTTTAAGAGTTTTTTCTTGAATTCTTCTTTGTCTGGCAATATTTCTACAATTGTTCCTCTGTTTAAAATTTCGTCTATTTTTTTGCTATCTGTGTCTATTTTCATGTGTGTTTTTCATCCCGTTAGAGACAGAGGGCAGTGTGCTCTCGTAGACCGTCTAACGGGCAATAATATTTTAGATTTGAGTTGTTTTTCTGTTATTTTTTGCCCGTTATTCTGTTTTATCTCTAACGGGATTCATAAAATACTTTATCACAATTAACCTAACGTGTCTTGTTTTTTTGCTATATAATAAGTCGGTATGAAAAAAAACAAAGCACGCATGTCGTCAAAAACAATTAAAATATTAATTGTGTTATTTGTTTTCTTTGTTAGTATTTTTTTCCTTTGGATAACTACATTCAAGCTCCCGGACTTACGTTCTTTTGAAGAGAGAAAGATTCTTCAGTCAACAAAAATATACGACAAAACCGGTGAGATTTTACTTTTTGAAATCAATAAAGATAAAAAAAGAACAGTAATGCCTTTTGATTCAATATCAAGATATATAAAGAATGCAACGGTTGCGATAGAAGATACCGAATTCTACCAACATGGGGGTATTAAATTCAGTTCTATAATAAGAGCCGTTTTATCAAATATTATTTCTCTAAACATCGGGCAAGGAGGTTCAACCATAACGCAACAGGTTATTAAAAATTCTCTATTGACATCGGAAAAAACAATAACAAGAAAATTAAAAGAGTGGGTTTTGGCAATTAGGTTGGAACAAGTAATGAGCAAGGATTCTATTTTGGAACTTTATTTAAACGAAGCCCCTTACGGCGGAAGTATTTATGGAGTAGAAGAAGCAAGTAATACTTTTTTTGGAAAAAGTTCTGATGAAATAACACTTGCTGAGGCCTCTTATTTAGCCGCGCTTCCACAGGCCCCAACATATTATTCTCCGTATGGAAATAATCTGGACAAATTAGAAAACAGAAAAAATCTTGTTCTTGAAAAAATGTTGGAAAATAATTTCATAACAAAAGAAGAATATGTCTCCGCAAAGAAAGAAGTTGTAAAATTTAAAAAAAGAGAGGAAAAAGGAATCAAGGCGCCACATTTTGTTTTTTGGATTCAAGAATATTTAGAAAACAAATATGGAATAAAGGCCATCGAAGAAAATGGTATGAAAATAATAACAACGTTGGATTATTCTCTGCAAGAAAAAGCTGAGGAAATTGTTTACAAATTTGCAAAAGAAAACACAGAAAAATTCAATGCGGAAAATGCATCGCTTGTCGCTGTGGACCCAAAAACAGGAGGAGTGCTCGTGATGGTTGGTTCTCGTAATTATTTTGATAAAGAAATTGACGGCAATTTTAATGTTGCGCTTTCACACAGACAGCCCGGGTCTGCGTTCAAACCATTCGTCTATGCCAATGTATTCAACAAAGGATATACCCCTGAGACAGTTGTTTTTGACCTACAAACAGAGTTTTCAACAGAGTGCGACCTGAGTGGGAAACAACTGTATCCGGAAGCTGTTTGCTATATGCCGATAAATTATGATGAGAAATATCGTGGGCCAATAAGTTTGCGTAATGCGCTTGCACAATCAATAAATATCCCCGCAGTAAAAGTGCTCTACCTGGGTGGAATCAGTGACTCCATTGCTCTTGCAAGAGATATGGGAATAATGAGTTTAGAAAATGCGGCCCGATATGGATTAACATTAGCTCTGGGAGGGGGAGAGGTCTCTTTACTTGAAATGACAGGGGCTTATTCTGTTTTTGCAAATGATGGAGTAAAAAATTCAATAAACGGAATACTCAAAATAAAAGATAGTAAAGGAAATGTGTTGGAAGAAAATATTCCAAAACCAGATGTTGTTTTAAACAAAGAGGTTGCAAGAGATATAACAAGTATACTGTCTGACGAGAGCGCCCGAGCACCGGCTTTCGGAAATCATTCATATTTATATTTTTCAACAAACGAGGTCGCTGTAAAAACAGGAACAACAAATGATTATAAAGACGCGTGGATAATCGGTTATACTCCAAATATTTCCGTTGGCGCATGGGTTGGTAATAATGACAATACCCCAATGGAAAAAAAGGTTGCTGGTTTTATTGTTGCTCCACTTTGGAATGCTTTTATGAAAGAAGCTCTTCAAACAAGACCAAATGAGGCGTTCAAAAAAAATGTCAGCAGTATTGATTTAAATAAAAAACCTGTGTTGCGCGGTGTGTGGCAGGGTGATAAACAATATTTCATAGATAAAATATCTGGTAAATTAGCAACAGAATACACGCCGGAACAAACAAAAGAAGAGAGGGTGGTAAAAGAAACACATTCAATATTGTATTGGATTAATAAAAATAATCCTTTGGGAGAAAATCCAAAAAACCCGCAGACAGACCCACAGTTCTTAAGGTGGGAATATCCTATCAGAAAATGGGTTGATGAAAATAATATAAAAGAAGAAAACGAGTCGGTCATACCAACAGAAAAAGACAATGTGCATATTCCATCAAATTTTCCTAAAATAACATTAAATATGGGAAAGGATGTGTTCAATAAAAATGAACGAGTAAGTATTGATGTAACACAAGACGGTGGTTCATATCAGCTTTCAAAAATTGATTTTTATATTAATAATTATTATGTTGGTTCGTCAAACAAAAAACCTTTTTCTTTCTCGTTTATTCCGGACGATATAAACAACATTACGAATACAAATGAGTTGAAAGCTGTCGGTTATGATTCCGTATTTAACAAAGTTGAGTCCTCAATTAATCTAAGATTGAATTAACTTCAAAAGCTCTAACTTAAAAACCTCTGGGAGAGGTTTTTAAGAAAAGTACTTGGATTTATTCAAATTTTGAGCTTTTGAAGAATCGTGTTAGTTTTTTTATCCTCTTTTGAACTTTAAAAGCTCTGGCTTTTAAAGAAGTGCGTTAGTTTTTATAGAAATTTAATCACTAACATTTTAAAATTATGGATTTCAAAAATATTTCTACCTTGTTAGAAAAATACAAAAACATTCTTCCGAGTGACAGAATTATAAAAGATGCATTGATTTTTGTTTCATCAAATTTTGGAATTAAATTAGAAAAAGAAAACATTAAAATAAGTCGTGGAATGGTTTACATAAATTCTGACTTTACAACGAAAAGTAAAATTTTTGTAAATAAAACAGAGATAATGAAGGGTTTGAAAGAAATTCTTGGTAAAAAAACACCGAAAGATATCATATAAAAAAGCCCCGTCGGGGCTTTTTAAAAAAATAATTATGGATGAAAAAGCAATTTTGATTGCTTTTTCATTTAACGGTTCATCGACATTACTAAATAAAGAAAAGACGGGTCTCCAACCCCTTTTATCACCATTGGTTTATTTTTTGACATTTCAAACGAAACACTGTCGGTCAACACAGATTGAAAACAATCAATTATGTATTTATAATTAAAATTCATTTCTAAACTCTCCCCTGTTATAGCTGAATCAATTTTATATACATTTTCCCCGACATCCGGATTTTTTGTTGTTATTTGAAAATATTTTTCTTTTTTATTTATTTCAACGGTAACTTGATTAAATTTGTCAGAAAAAATATTTGAAACCTTGAATGCGCTTATAGTGTCCTGTTTAAGTAAAATTGCTCCGGAAGAATGTTCTTTTGGTATTATTTGTTTGTAATCAGGGAATGTTCCGTCAACAATTCTTGATGTAAGATATGTGCCGTTTGAACTAAAAGATATTTGATTGTCACTAAAATTTATTTTTATGTCTCCGTTTGTCGGTTCAAAAATTCTTATAATTTCACTAACATTTTTATGAGGTATAAGCACTGATTCAAACTCTTCTATTTTTCTGTTTGATATTTTTTTCTCTGCCAATCTAAACGAATCTGTTGCAACAAAAACTATTTTTCCACTATCATAATAAATATAAACACTGGATAATTCAGGTTTCATACTTGACGGCGATGTGCTGTACCAAACTGATTTTAATCCTAAAATTAAATCATTTGAGTTTATATTTATAAATTTTTTATCTGAAACAACAGGAATTGTCGGAAATTCTTCGTATGGATATGTTTTTATTTGGGTCTCTGTATGGCTTGTTGAAACAATTAATTTATTTTCTTTGGCTTCCAAACTTACATTTTTTTCATTAGATAAATTTGTTAAAAAACTATATAAAATTCCAGCCGGAACAGCAACAACACCTTCTTTTTTAATTTTTACAGGAATTGACATCTCCACACCTAAATCTAAATTAGTTGCTCTTATTGTTAACATGTTATCTTTTGCAATAAGAAGAATACATTTTAGTATTGGTAGAGTTAAGTTCTTTCCCGTTATTTTTTCTGTCTTTGATATTGCCTCCTCAAGTTTATTTTTTATACATTCTATTTTCATCCTGTTAGAAATTGAAAAATTTTAAATAGGTTTTTCAATTTATAATTATTTAATTATTATTAATTTATTGACCAACTTTGTTTTATATTTTTTTATATTGTTCCGTTTTTATTTCTAATGGAATTCATTTTATTATTTGTTAACTATTTATATTATTAAATATATTTTTATTATTATCTATGTGTTTATGTTAAAAACCTTAAAAAATGGTGTTATATAAACGTTTAAAAAGATTTTTAATATTGATAATTTGTTCATAAGTATTTGTATTTGGTGTTTGTTTTTTATGTTTTTTATATTTATTATTTTTTATAAACATCTTATTAAATATTTATTTACAACATATTCACATACTTATCCTCTACTTTATTAACATTAATTTTATATCATTGACCTTATTTGACTAATTTCTTGCGAAAGAAAACTATCCGTTTTTAAATCTCTTTTTATTTTTTCATATGAATGAATTACAGTTGTGTGGTCTCTTCCACCGAGTTTTTGCCCAATTGTTGGATATGGAATACTAAAATCCTCTCTAAGTATATACATTATTATTTGTCTCGGTTTTACCACATCCTTTTTTCTAGTTTTTTCATATATAGCTGCTTCGTCTATATTATAAAAATCAGTTATTATTTTAACAATGTCTTTTATTGGAACAATTCTTTTTGACCTGATATTGTTTTTTATTAAATTTTTTATTTCTGATATTGTGGGTTCTTTTTCTTTAATTCTTGAATGACATATTATTGTATTCAAAGCACCTTCAAGCTCTCTTATATTTGTGTCCATTGAAGAAGCTAAAAAATCTATTGTTTCATCATTCAAATAAAAATTTTCTTGTGCTATTTTTGTTTTTAAAATAGCTACTCTTGATTCGTGGTCTGGTGCTGGAATATCAACAATCATTCCGGCGTTGAATCTGGATTTCAATCTATCTTCCATGTTTGTAAGATAATTTGGGTGCATATCAGACGAAAACACTATTTGTTTGTTATTTTCATACAAAGTGTTAAATAGGTGAAATAATTCTTCCTGAGTTTTTTCTTTGTTTGAAAGGAACTGTATATCGTCCATTATTAAAACATCATATTTTCTGTATTTTTCTTTGAAAGCGTTGGCTTTATTGTTTTGTACAGAGTTTAAATAATCTACGACAAATTTTTCTGACGTTAAATAGAATACCTTTGAATTGGGCCTATTTTTTTTTATTTCATTTCCGACCGCCTGTATCAAATGAGTTTTTCCGTGTCCAGTTTTTCCATATAAAAAAAGAGGATTATATACAGTTCCCGGGTTTTTTATTACCGCCTGAGCCGCTGCATATGCCAGCTCATTAAAAGGACCAACAACGAATGACTCAAATGTATATCTTGGGTTTAGATTGTCCTCTTTGTTTATATATAAATTGTTCAAAGGCAGTTTATTTCCGGTCTCTATATTTACTATATTCTGTCCGGAACTTTCTTTTTTGTTTGTTTTATCTTTTGTAACAACATATTCAATAGACCTGACTGTTTGAACAATATCTCTGAGTGATTTTAAAATGGTTTTGTGATATTTTTCCGAAAGCCACGACCTTACAAACTCATTTGGTACACCAATAAAAATTACACCACCATCCTCTTTTATAATATGGGTATCTTTGAACCATGTATTAAAAGAGGCCTTAGATACACCAAGCTCTATTTCTGTCAAAACATTTTCCCAAAGCTGTTTGGTATTCATTATTCTTTTTAATACATTTAAAAACTATTAATAAAAGCGCTTCTGATATATTATATATCAGACACAAACACAAAGAACTTGTTTAATAGACCAATTTATGTTAATAATGTGTGGACATCGTGTTGATAAGTGGAAATCATATTAAAAGCTTTGTTTTATTCAAAAAATAGTATGTCTGTAACCTATAAACCAAAAAAAATCAAAAGAAAAAAGACCCACGGGTTTTTAAAAAGAAGTAATACTAAAAATGGAAAAATTGTTTTAAAGAGACGAAGAAGAAAAGGAAGAGCGGTATTATCAGTTTAGAACTGATAATATTTGAAATTTCCAAAACCCAATTTCCAATTTCCAACACTTAATTTTTTTAATTTGAAATTTCATTAGAAATTAGGAATTGATAATTTGAAATTAAAAATCTATTTATATGTCATCTTCAAAAAACAGAGTAGACAAAAAACTTTTTGAAGAAATATTTAAGAAAGGCAAAACCTTGAAAGGAAAATATTTTCTTTTAAGGTTTTTTCCCATAGATAAAAACCAAAAGAAATTTACTTTTGTTGTTCCCTCCTCCGTTTCAAAAAGCGCAGTGAGAAGAAACCTCCTAAAAAGAAGAGGTAGGTATGTTTTAAATTTAAATAAGAATAAAATAAATAGCGGTCTCGGAATGATTTTTATATTTAATAAAAGTTCAATAGAAGCGAAATTTCAAGAACTAAAAAAGGATATTTTATTTATAACCAGTTCTGTTCAGCAAAGAAACAAATAATCAATCGTCGAACAGGATAAACATTATAAATGAAAAAGATTGAAATTATAGTCACGATAGGTTAAAATATTTCGATGATTTCTTCAACATTCAACACATTTTTCTACGAGCCCCTATATAACGGGTTAATTTTTTTGATGACGAACGTTATTCCTTGGGCGGATATAGGAATAGCCATAATTATATTTACGATAATAATCAAGCTCATTTTATTGCCTCTTTCTTTTAAAGCAGTTAGAACACAGGTTCAAATGAAAGAAATAGAACCTGAAATAAAAAAAATAAAAGAAAAAAACAAAAACAATAATCAGGCACAGGCGGTTGAGCTGATGAATTTATACAAAGGACGCGGTATAAAACCATTTTCCGGTTTTCTTCTTATGTTTTTACAATTACCGATAATTTTAGCGTTGTATTTTATATTTCTTAAAGGTGGACTTCCTGTGGTTAAAACAGATATTTTATATTCGTTCATATCAAAACCGGAAACGATAAATGTTATGTTTCTTGGGTTGGTTGATGTAACAAAAAAAAGTTTAGTTATAGCAATTATAGCCGGTATAACGCAATTTTTTCACACCATGGTCTCGATGCCAAAAAACAAAAAAGACGACAAAGACATAAAGGCAACGAAATCATTCAAAGATGAAATGATGAAAAGTATGTCAACGCAAATGAGATATGTGTTTCCTTTTATAGTTTTCTTTATTTCATATACACTATCGGCGGCGGTGGCCATATATTGGGCAACAAGCAACTTGTTTCATATTTTTCAGGAAATTTATGTGAGAAAAAGAATTAAAGAATCAAAAAAACAAGAAAACAAAGAAACAATAAAACAACAAAATAATTAAATTGAGAACTTGTTTTTTTGTTTTTTTGCTTTATTGTTTCTATAATAAACATGAATCACGAAGAAATAAAAAAAATAATAGAAGAAATATTAAACAAAATACCCCTAACCTTTTCCGAGGTGTGTGTTTTGGATGGTGAAGTAGCTGACTGTAAAAAATTTGTTATAAAAGGCGCAGATTCTAATCTATTGATTGGTAGAGACGGGGAAAACCTTTCCGCCTTTAGCCATATTATTAAAAAAATAGTTGCAAAGAAGGACGGGGAAGAAATGATGGAAAAATTTTATGTAGATGTTGAGGATTATCACACAAAAAAAATACGAAAAATAAAAAACATCTGTTTAACCATGGCAAGTAGAGCCAAAACATTTAAAAGAGATATAGAATTGGAACCGATGAGTTCCTACGAGAGAATGATTGTACATTCAACTCTCGCAGACGACACAGCTGTTAGGACAGAGTCGGACGGTGAAGGAAAGTTTAGAAAAGTAATAATAAAATACATCGGATAGGTCCGATGTATTTTATAAAATTCCCAATTCCCAATTTCTAATATCTAATGAAATGCAAAATCAAAATTAATCTTTATTGTTTTTTGATTTTTTGATGATAGAAATAAAAATTAGTTGTAATTCTTTTGATTCCTGATATAAAATTTTACAAACATCTCTTAATTCTGGGTTTGCTCTTGCTATCATTCTTAACCAATGTCTAGTTTCTTTTGCTTCTTTTTTGCATATCCCTAATTTGTGTTCAAAATCTTTTCTGGTTTCGGCGCAATCCGCTTCACAATAGTTTGCACCGATACTTGTACCAGACCTAACCATTTGGCTGGTCAGTGAGATTGTGATGTGGGTTTTTGGTATTTTTTTAGCAAAATCAATTATTTCTTCACCAAACTTAGCAGTTCTTTCTTCCAGATCATATTTCTTTTTGTTATCATCTGACATTTGAAATTTCATTGGAAATTGGAAATTAGTAATTAGAAATTTTTTAATCTCCCGTTGTCTCGTATGGCGGTTCTGGCGTCAGGTCTATTCCCCACAAGGAGTAATCTTTTTTGTTTGTGAATATCAAATAATTTTCATCCTCGCTGAGTATTAGATTAATTCCATCAACGGACGGCTCGGAGTATGTATTTGGGTCAACAATAATGCTCCCTAAATTAATTTCTGTATCAATAATCCATACCGTGTCATCAAAAGAAACGCTTCCTTGATACCAGTCATCCGGATACTGACTGGAAGGTATAAAATTTGGTACCACGCAGTAAATAATCGTTTTACTTTTTTTACTCCAAACACATTTTTCTGGTAGTGTTTTTTTGTTAATTTTTATTATTTTTCTGTCTGCAGTTTTAAATGAAAATAAATTAAACGAATTATCTGTGCTTTCTGAATACAAAAGAGCGGTCCCATCATTTCTTCCGAGTGTTGTTAATCCGTTTATATTACCGAGCAATTTGGTCATATTACCACCATTGTTTAATTGATAAATAAAACCGCCCGTCTTATATGTTGGTTTTGTTTTTAAAAGATAACCACTACCAAACCACTCCACCAACCATTCTTTTAGCGGTGAGTTTAAGAGTTCAACATTTCCAGTTGTTCCGAAATCGGATTTAATTAAAGAAGAGCTATCTTTTTTATTTAAAACATAAAACAGATTCTTTCCCCCATCGGACACGGATATATTACTTATGTTTTTTTGTAAAAACGAACCGTCAAGAGAATAAATATTCGTTTTTATATCCGTATCGTCGTCCTTTTTTATTAATTTAGCGTAGAAACTTATTATGTTTTCCGTTCCCTCATCAAGATATCTCACTATGAAAGAATCACCGGACTTGTTCCAGAGCGTTTCATATACTTTTGGTATGGTTGTATTTGAAATCCTTTCTTGTCCCATTGATTTTGTCCATGTCTCATATATGTGTCCTGTTGCCTTGTCCATATATCTTATGGAATAACCCCTTTCGTCATCTTTGGTCGTTGTTATCACCGCACCGGACATTGGTTTTTGTGAAATTTTTCTATACTTTGGAACAGGAATATTTTCAGTGCCACTGATTTCTCCCGTTGTGCCCCCAGAACCGCTCGGAGCGCCCTGCTCTCCCGAAGGAAACAGTCCGGTTGTTTCGTCTATACCGGGAATAATTTCAGGCGTGATGTTCCTTAGAAAAAAGTAATAGTAAATAAAGCCAAACAGTATAAGTGCAGACACTATCAGTATTATTATAATTTTTGCATTTTTTTTTGGCATATTTATTTAAAATTAACATTCACAAGCACCGAATCTAACATGCCAGTGCGGGCTGGATTTTAACTCAAATCTGAACATAGCATAAGGAGAGTTTACACAAAACTTAACAAAATCACCGGGGTTAAATTCTTTTCCAAGACCAATGTCTGCAAGATATGCCAAGTTTTCTTTTTTCTTCCCAGGGTCCATTGTTTTTTCTTTTGTTATGTCATTTCCTCCACTGCAAATTTTGTCAGTGTGCTTAATTATATATTGGGTGAATGTCGTTTTTATTGTGCCATCGGACGACATATCAACATCCCTTCCCATTTGCGTGTCCCAGAAAGTTGGTCTATGTTCAGTGTTATTCTTATTTATTTCTTTTTCATTACCACCATGCAACCACCATTCTGTTCCAGCTGTTAAAACAATATCACAACTTGTTCCTAGTTTTTCTTTTGTTATCCAAGAATCACAACTTTTCTTTAGTGTGTTTATAGAATCAATTATAGTAAAATATAATCCGCCAACATTTGTACAATTTGTCTCTCCTATATAAGTACACGCGGCATTGTTTATTTTTATCGAAGAAAGTTTGGACCTTATTTCATTAGTTTTTTCATCTACCAGCATTTTATTTAAAACATAATCGCTACTTCCCCACTCAACAAGATAACACGCGTATGTTCTTTTTAGTGGGTCATTTCCCATGGCGGATTGCCTTGCGTTGTTACACTCCTCAGCTGTTTTATAAGGACCCTTTTGTTCCACCGTATCTAATGTGGGACCACTAGACATCATTTTATTGGTTTCAAATTGAAAATATAAACCAGGCCCTTTTTCGTATTTTATAAATGTACCATTTTTAGTAATGCCCGTGTCAAAGAATTTTTGAATTTCCACAGTATCGGTTATTCCTATTCCTGTTACTCCACCAGGTGTTCGACCAGCTTTTTGACAGTAACGGTTGTTTGTTCCTGGGACCGAGATTGGTGTACACCCAGCTTTAGCAACACACGACTCCTCCGTCTGATAAGGACCATAATAAGGACCACCAGTTTCAAGTTGACAATACCACCCACCAATAATAGGGGCGGAGCTGTCTATAACACTAACCTCATCTAACTTCAAATTAAAATTGACTGTCGCTGGATTTATTGTATTTAAAAATAACCATGAACCCAAAGTAAGAAGTAAACCAAAAAGTGCGGCGTTTATTTTTTTTATGGCGTCTTCTTTTTTTCCGACAGCTTCTGCTGTCATCCATTCAAGTCCGGCTATTATGAAAGAAAGAACAGCCAAAATAATTGCTACACCAATTGCTATTTTGTATATGCCAGTAATATATGTTCCAAGGTCAGTTACCTTTCCTGATACGGTGGTGTCTGGTAACGGTGAAAGTGGTTGATATGAAAATTCTGCCAATACAAAATCAAAATTTAATAGAAATACAAAAATGGTTGATATGATTGGCATTATTTTTTTCATAAAATTATTTTGCTTGCCCCGTAGCGAGCATTGCTCTACTACCAGGATGTATTATTTTTCTCATTTTTAATATTTTATACTTATACCATTTTCTACTACGAGATTCGTGTTTTTATTGTAACAGATTTGCTTAAAAATAATTCTGAAAAAAATGCTTCGTAATAAATTAGTTTCTACGGAACACCCCTCTTTGTAGAAAAAACTTTCCCAGAATTATGTTCACTAAAACGTCTTTTTAAATTGTTTGTGGACCCTACATAAAATTTACCATTTTTATTTCTTAAAATATACAGATAAAACATACTATAGAAAGTGGGGGATTAAAAACTCACATAAAATCCTTCCTCACTTTTTTGAAAAGGACTTTGTACCCCCTTTATTTGAACACCAATCTTTGAAGATCCACCATTGACTGGTTTTAAAAATACAACAGAATTGTCTTTTGAATCAATAATTTTTTCGTTCACTCTCCAAGAATAATCAACACCCGAACTATTTTTTGTTGAAAAGAAAAACGGATATGCGCTTAATATTGTTTCATTTTCGGACAAGATGGTGTTTTTAAATGCAGTATTAAATAAAATTCCTAAAAGAGGATTACTTTCGTAGACAACAATCTTTGGTTCGGAACTTATTAAGGTTACTTGCCCAGAAGCAGAAGACAAACCGTCAACCGATTTAACGCCAACTCCCATGGTTTCTTTGGTGGGGATAATATCTGTTTGGAACGCGTAAGTATTTTTCCCGACCCCTGACAAATCTTCATAGAGTTCGTCCCTTATCTTCCATTCATAAATTAAGTTTTGTGGCGAAATCCTTGCACCGTCAGAATTTATCAAATGTGGAATAGCAACAATTTTTATAACTGAATTTGTGGAATTCAGCGCCTTTCCTTTATAAAAAGGAGGGGTATATGTATATGCTTCCCACAACATATCAACGTCGGCTGGTCTTATTTCTTTATCTTTATAAATTATGTTCCCGTCCTGTGTTTTTATGACAACCCCTATTTTGTTATTACTTCCAATAGGACCGGTTTTAAAACGAAGAACCTTTTCCCCGACCCCCTTCAAAACTATTTTATTATCTAAACTCCAAGTAATCTCCGAATTGTTCAAATCAACCGGACTACTTAATGTCAAAGAAATATTTTGATTTGAAGACGGATTTTGGGGGCTAACAATTATATTTGTTTTGATATCTAACAAAGAAAACTCGGCTCTTACGACGGAAAACAAACCAAAGAATGCAAACATTAGTGCAAAACAAAATAGATATTTTTTAACCGACGCTTTATTCATAATAAAATATTAACATAAAATTACGACCCCTGTGAGGCGAGTTCCTCTTTTGCTTTTTTGATGGCCAAAATTTGTGATGGGTCGGATGTTATTATTTGGTCTTCCGTGTAGGAGGCAATCACTTTTATCGCGACATGTTTTAGACCGGCGAAAAATATTCCCTCTCCCACATCCGATTCCAACAAAAGATATTTTTCTTCGTCGGTTAGGTTGAATGTTTTTTGTAGCGCGTCAATTGCGGTTGGCGATTGTTTCAGCAACAACTGTATTGATGAGTTTGTGATTATAGGTAAACCGTATGGTGATTTTAAGAAATCGCCGACATCCTGTGTTATTGTTGCGAGCCCTAAATAATATTTTCTTCCTCTTTTTGCCATACTAAATAAAAAGGAAGCGGTGTCTTCTGATTGCATCATCCACCACGCCTCATCAATAACCAACAATCTCTTTTTTAAACCACCTCTTCTTACTGTGTTCCACACATAATGCATAACCAAGTGCATTGCTACTGGTTTTAGTTCATCTTCCATGTCTCTTACAGAAAAAACGACGAATTTTTTGTTTATATCTATATTTGTTTGTTTGTTTATAAAACCAGACCAAGTTCCTTTTGTATATTTTGATAATCTATTCAAAAGCGATTCGCTCCCTTCTATGCCAGCGAGAACCAATTCAAAATCAGAAAGAATTGGTGGGTTTGCGCCCGCGAAATTAGAATCAGGCGTGATATCTTTTAACGCGTATGTTTCTGTTATTGCCTTATCAATTATTGAGTCCTCTTCTGGTGTCAATCCGCCCAACATTATTCTGAAGAGTCCAACAAGATTTACTATTTGTGACCTCAATACATCTGCGGGAGATTCGTCTTCTCGTGGTGTCGGTAAGTCAAATGGATTTATATTATGTTCTGATGTTAGTGAAATATTAAAATATCTTCCATTCGTTGCCTCGGCAAGATATTCGTATTCTCTCTCTGGGTCTATGACGATTACATCGGCATCAAACATTAATGACCTCAAGATTTCAAGTTTTGTTGCGTATGATTTTCCCGCCCCAGCTTTTGCAAATATAACAGAATTATAGTTTTCCATAGAAAATCTATCAAACAAAACCAAGCTGGAATTATGTCTATTTACACCATATAAAATTCCTCTGTCAGAAGTTAGGTCAAATGAAACAAATGGAAACATTGTTGAAAGAGGAGATGAGTTTAGTTTTGAACGAACCTCCAACAAATCACTAGATATTGGTAGCGTGCTAATGAATCCTTCTTTTTGTTGGAACAATGATGGTTTTAGATATATTAATCTTGATTCCAAAGTTGATTTTATTTCCGATTCAATTTTGTCTAATTCATCGGGAGTTTTTCCATATACGGTTATATATAGAGCCACATCAAAAAGTTTTTCCCTTGCCTGCAACAAACTATCCCGCAATGTTTCCAGGTCTTGATAAGCGGTATCAAGCCGCGGGTCTCTAACCAACCCCTTGTCGCTCCTTATGTTTATTTGGCTTTCTACTTCGGCAACCCTTTTTTGGAATTGTTTCAACACCTTTGAGGTGTCTATTGGATGTATAAAAATTGATACATCAAACATTCTGTCTAAATTAACAATTGTAGAAAACCAATTATCCGAAAGAAATCTTGGATAAGATATTACGAAAAATGTACGAGCCAAACGGTCCCCGAGATATATTTCTTTGGATGTTATTTTTAACGCAGACGGAGAAATTATATCCTGCATTTCCAAAACACTTGCATCATATATTTGCTTTGGTAATATGGGCGTGATTTTTACATCACCCATGCCTTTATTTTTTTTGAAGATGTCTAGAATACTCATAAAAAATCATAAAATCATAAAATCACTAAAACACGAAATCATTTTTTGTTATCTAATCTTTTAATTTCTGACCATAACATTGCACCAACTTCCTCTGCTGTGACTAATAATTTCTCATACTCTTTCTCATCCATTAATTTTTCTTCAAAACAGAATCTTAATAGATATTTAGATTCTTGAAGTGAACCATAGGATATTTCTAAGAAGTTAATACGAACCAAATTTTTTCTTCTCGCCCATCCTTCTATATAATTTAACACAACCGACAGAGACGATCTTCTAATTTGCGATGTTATACCGTATATTTCGTCTTTTGGGAATTTTTTACTTGAATTATAAACACCGTGGGCATATTCGTTCATTTTTATTTTTAACTTTTCTTGGAAGGCGTCCATTTTGTTTTTGTGATTTTGTGATTTTATGATTTGGTGATTAATTGAGTTTTATAGGTTTTTCTAAATCTCCCGGATTAAAAATTTTGTAAAACAACTCTATTAATTCTTCCGTTCCTAAACGAACCACACGCACACCTGTTCTTATCAACCCCTGTTCCACCATTGCTATTCTTTGTTCTAATTGTGTTTGGTTTTCTTCAAACGAACTCTTTCTTTCCGTCGCTTCTTCTTTTTTCCCAAAAAGCCCAGACATTTTTTTTGCGGTGTCTAAAATTGGTGGAGTGTAAGGAATTACGACAAAGAAATTTTTTGTCATTATGTTTTCGTTTTTTGTAAAATTTTTTATAAATTCTACATATTCTCTCACTTGAATTTTCATTAGGTCATTTATTTGTTTTTCATATCTGTCTTCTAAAATTGCCAGATATGGTCTTATATCCAATTCTCTAGATTCAATAAAAAACTGGAGAGAAAAATCAAGAGAATTTAAAAAGTTCTGAAATTGGGATGTTATTGCTATTTGTTCATCGGCAGATTTTAGAGCAAAGTTCAAAGAAGAAGCCATCAAAACCGCCCTGACAGAACCGTCTTTAAGAACGACTGTTTCGTTTCGGATTTCTTTTATTGGTACAAAATCTTGTGTTGCTTTTGTTGTTTGTTTGTCCATAAAAACTTAAATTAAAAATTAAATATCAAATATAAAAGATCATAATCCTAATTTTCAATTTATAATTTCTAATTTTCATTAAATTTTTAATGATTTAATTTCTAAACTCTTTTATCTTTATCCAATGTACTTGTAATTTTCTGAAAAATTAAGTGAAATTCATGAGCTTCTTGCCAAAAAGTTCTTATTTTTTCTTTCAACTCAGGGTGGTGCTTGGCGAGTATTCTTAACCAATACTTTGTTTCATTGACTTCTTTTTTACAAATATAAATCTTATTTCTGAAATCTCTTTTAGAACTGGCGGCGTTAGCTTCGCAATAATTAGCGCCAACGGAAGTCGCGGCTCGCGCCAACTGAATAATAATATTGCGGTTTATGTCGTCTCTTTTGATATTTCTCACAAATTCTATCATATGTTCGCTAAACTTTGCTGTTCGCTCTTCTAAATCGTATTCTTTATTTTTCGTTTTTTGGATTTGAAAATTAGCGCATTAAAAATTTAATAGAAATTAAAAATTGAAAATTAGAAATCGCATTCTAAATTCATTTACTTCATTGTTTTCTTATTTTGTTGCTTTCTTGTTCTGAATATATACTGTCTTTTATTCCTAAACTCCAAGCCAATTCTTTTAACTTGCTGTCTGAAAGTTTTGGTATGTATTGTTCCCCGATTTTCTTTTCTTCTGTTGTCGGGGTGTCTTTTTTTATATTATCTCTCTTCTTCCATATATATAATTTAGAACCGGCAAAATATTTTATGGCCGAACCAAGGACAAATATAAATGGTTTATTGTTTACTTTATAAAATGCCAACGCAACAGCTAATATGGCAACTGGTGCGATAAAAATTATTGCTATAAATAAAGGAAGAACTGAATATAAAGTGAAAGCCAAACCTGCCCCGCCGGCCAAATAAACAAACTGTTTGAACGTAAGTGGTCCAAATATTTTATCTTCTACATCAATAAATTGTGGAACCTGGTATTTCATAAAAAATCATAAAATCATAAAATCACTAAAACACAAAATCATTTTTTGTTGTCTAATCTTTTAATTTCTGACCATAACATTGCGCCAACTTCCTCTGCTGTGACTAATAATTTCTCATACTCTTTCTCATCCATTAATTTTTCTTGGAAAGCGTCCATTTTGTTTTTGTGATTTTATGATTTGGTGATTTAGTGATTTCATTCCGTCGGCTCTCGATATGGGTCAATGTGTTTTATCTTGCTTTCTGTTCGTACTGGTACATTATCTTTTGTTATTGTTTCTTCTCTTGGTAAATTAACAATATTCTCTGTTTTGTTTTTAAAGATAGCATCTTCCTCCATAAGTTTTTGTCCTAACTCCTCGGTTGTCATTTCTTTTTTAATTGAACCGTCTTTGTTTATAGGAATACTAATATTTTCATTTTCGTTTAAATTCGTTGCATCATCTGCGTTTATCTGCGGTTTTTTATCTGCGTCAATCTGCGATGCGAAAGCATAATCGCGTTCATCTGCGATGAGGTTTTCCTCATTTTGGTAAATCTTCATCAACGATTCTTTTATTGGTTCAAAAATTTCTTTATCAACATCTTTTGCCAAAGCGATTATTTTTTCTTGCGGAAGCTTTAATTTATTTTTTAATCCGTCAACAAAATCATTCGGATGTTCTATTCCCAACATAACCATAGTCGCTTCATCTGAGACAATTCCCGCCTCATCTATATGCAAACCATTTTTTGTTGCTATTTGTTGAATTTTTTCTGCAACAGCAACGGAAGAAATTGCCTCCTGCACATTTTGTGGCAGTTGTTCATAAAGTTTTTCTAGTTGGCCTTCTTTTTGTTCTTGATTTTGCATAATTTAAATATAAGAAACTTATTATTTTTTATGGCGTTTTCTTTTTTTCCTCTCCAGCCAATTCTTTCAATTCTTCTTTTAGGTGGGAAATAGCATCTCTCACATCTTTTAATTCATCAACCAAAAGCGTTCCTGTACCTCCGTTTCTAATATTTTCTCTGTGGTTTTTCAATTTTTCAAGTTCAGTATTTAGTTCAATTCTTATTCCCGACTCTTTAGAAATAGTAGCACCGGCTTGAACTTTTTTAGACATTTTTCCTAATAATGAATTCGAGTCAATCTTTCTTCCTCCCGCCCAAATTGGTTTTTGCAATACTTCCTCAGCGTATCTTTCTTTTTGGACTTCATTTGTTCCAAACATCTCACCTATTTTTACTCTTTCTTTTCGCGTCTTTTCTTTTACCGCTTCTTTGAATCCTCCCTTACCTTTCTCTTTACCAAATGAAATACCTTTAGCCAAACCAAGCGTTTTTTTACCAAGCTCTGTTCCTCTAATATCAAAACTTGCTTTTTCTGTTCCTTTTAATCCACGCAAAGCAAACCTTGCTCCAAGCCCGCCTATCCCAGATTTTGACCCCGCTTCCGCCAACCCTTTCTCTGTTTTAGCCAATATCATTGAAGCGCCTCTCCCGAGCCCTGCTCTACCTGCCACCGCTAACCCACCTATTGTTGCGGCGCCGGCGGCTCCAAGCGCCAACTTCCCAACCGTCCCAGCAAAGTTAGCAACCTTTCCTCCCAGCTCACCGCTAAATTGTTTTGATAATTTTACAGCTGTTAAAATCAATCCGATAATAATTGCGAAGTTAAAATAATATGTAACATCCAAATTAGTTGTTGTTCCCAGTGTATTTTTAAATAATCCTTCGCTAGTTGTTATCTGTGCAATTATATAAAAGAAGAATAAGAAAATAGGAGCCACAAGGGTCTGATTTATTAATGTTGTCCACCACTTCTTTGATTGTTCTGCAAATTTTGGAGATAAACTTCCTATAAATCCTATCGGCGACAAAATTAACAAAATTATAAATGAAATAATTCGGACGATGAAAAGCATAGCTGCCATAAAAAACGCGTATATTGTTACACTCATAAGTATTGCTCTCACCGCGGCAGATATGAAACTTGAATATCCGAAACCAGACGGTTCATACGCTTCCGATAATTTCATAGCGTTCATCATAATTGCTCCCAATCCTCCGTCGGCTCCCTTTGTAACAATTGCGCCCCTAAAAGCAAGCGCGACAATATTTCCCGCGTCAATTATTAATCCCGCGATAAACATACTGAAGTTTATAAGTATTATCGCAACGACTAAATTTGCCAATGTTTTTTTTGTAGCGGCGCCATCTGTTCCAAGTATCGTACTTATTGCGATGTAAAGTAGGATAAAAATAAAAGTCATATTTATAAGGTCTCTTATTATCACCCACCCGATGCGTATTCCGGGGATACCGCTTATATTTGTCATATCCAATGAAAAATTGATTGATTGGTCCAACAGGTTTCCCATTACCGTGAGTATCCAAGAAAGAATCGGAATCCAAACCCATTCAACAAGCCATGCTAGAACCTGCGCGGCGACATTTGCAATTGCATCTCCCGCAAAACTAGCAACATTCATAATGATGTCACCAAACCAACCGGCGTGAGCTATATTTGAAGGAATTAAAAATAGGAAAAATAATAGTAAGCCGTATTTGGCAAATTTAATGATTGTTTTTTTGCTCTGCAGAATATTTTTTATTGTGGAAATAAAATCTTTGAAGATTTTATTTCCACTTGGTAAATTTTCTTTCATAAAATGTTTTTTCTTTTTTACTTGCCTCGTAGAGAGCTTCGCTCTGCTACTAGGGTCCTAATTTTTCTTCTCTTCATGTCATTTTCTACTACAGGATTCATTCTGTAGTAGAGTGAAACTTCACTATAGGATTCATATTTGTTTTATTGCTTTCTTGTTTTATTATTTTCTTGCCCCAGTACCACCAGCCTGCGACTTGGCTACGGGGTAAACTTTCTTGTTTTATTGTTTATCCATTAGGATTGGCTTCTTCATACTCACCCACACTATATCCGTGTATATATCCAAAATAACGACCATCTTTTCTTCCATTTTCGTAACCCTTTTTAGTTGGCTCTCCATTTGGAAGACGCTCTCCGGGTTCGGGTTTGTTATTATTACCAGCTCGTCCGTCGGCATAACCCTCGTCATAACCAGATTGTTCTGTTTCAGAATAACCCAAGAAATAATCTTCTTCCGTTTCAACATAATTTTCACCACCAATGCACATATTCAGTTTTAGTTTTATGGTCGCATTTTCTGATTCTATTTTTCTTTTTTCATCGTTTGCTTGTGAAACTTGGTAGTCAGAGATTCCTATCACATCACCGACTTTGTTTAATTGTTCCATAAAATATATATAATCAAACAAACCGTTTACTCCCAAATTATTAAATGAATTTTCCAAAAACTTAACATCCTCAATCATTTTTTCTGCGAGCAAGATGTCGGATATTATTTGCAACCTTTGTGTCTTCCTTTTTTCTATTTGAGTATTTATTTCTGTCACCTTCGTAGAAGTTGCCCCATATTTGGTGGTAAAACATTCAGTTGTAGAAGCAAACATTGTACTTACCTCTACGTTCCCATAGTTTTCAGTTAAATTATTGAAAATATCCCCTTCCAGTACTATTTTTATTCTAGCTATTGGTGTTTCATTAAGTTTCTTCCATGCACCATAATCTTCTTGGTCTCCTGGTCTGTTTACAAAATTTGCAAGTCTTGTTTCAGACACAGGGTCTCCTGGACTTTTAGTACATTCCAATATTGTCCATCTTTCGTATCCTTTATTTTGACCTTTTTTTACTCCATACACTACTTGCCCGCGCGGATTTGCTTTTCTTTCTGCCGGGAAGCACAGTTTTGGAGGAGTAGACAAGGGCTCTATCATTACAGGGAAAGAATTTCCACCTCTAAGCTCTGCGCCAACATAGGACTCATGACCAAAATTTTGGATCATTTCCATAGGAAATCTATACAAATTTCTACTATCATAAACCTTGCTTTCTTCCCAATTAAACAACAAACCACTCCAGTCAACCATTCTTTCAATATACCGAGTTGATTTTAAGTTATAAATTTTTTTATCAGTTGTGGTTGTTTTTGACCAATCTACTGTAGTTGTGGCGATTTTTTCACACAGAGAAGAATTCCAAAGACCGTCTATTTCGTCGGCTATGACCACGTATCCAGTTGCTCCAATGTTATTTTGACCACAAGAAGCACTTATAGCTTTCACCACAGAGTTTTCTTTTGCTATGGGCGTTGTTGTTCCCCATTCATATTTAATGTGTTGCCCACTCGCGTTTTTTATATTTAAACACTCTGATTTACCCCAAAAAGGAGAAGTAAAACTTTCTGTGGTTACATAAGAAGCAGGAAGCGAGGTATCTTTTAAAGGTGCGCATCCGATTATTGGTATTACTCCAGTTTTTGTGTTTTTTTCATCATAATGTATTCCATTCTTCCATCTGAATGGTTCGCCGGTCCAATCAATTTTAGACGATCGGTCCTCTTTATAATATCTTCCAGTCGTCCATTCAAAATCGTTTCCTGCCCAGTTTATTTTTTGATTTATTTGTCCGGCCGTTCCTAGTTGCACACCTACAAGGTCAAATTTTCCTATCAATTCAAGTGATGCTTTTTTTATATTTATGTATTCCTGAGTGTTTGCAGTCATATTATCAATAGTTGTCTTTATTCGTTGTTTTGCATTATTTATATTTCCCTCTTCTCCGCTTGTGTCAGCCGCGCCCAAACCCACTGCATCAAAACCCAATCCCACCAATCTGGCTATTAAAGCTCCGATTATTTCATCTATCTCATCACCTAAAGTCAGACGGTCACCGCTTAAACCAATGGCATCAGATAGTCCTTTTTCAAGAAAACTTCCAGGGGTTTCTATTTTTTCTTTTCGCGTATCTTCTCCAATGCAAGGAGGATTGCCGAAAACTGGTCCCAGGTCTTCATCCGTGTACGGGTTTACCCAGTGGCCTTTAATAAGATTACCTGTATCAGGAAAAGGATTTCCATTTTTGTCGTATAATGAGACTTTTGCGAATTCCTCACATTTCCCAGTCTCTTTTTTCCAAGACAAAAATCCTTTACCCCAATTTAACTCGTCTCCCATTGATCCTTTGGCCCCTCTTATATATGCTCCAGCTCTTGCATCAGCCGATACAACCGCTCCATAAGAATTGTTTATAGGACTGACTGTCATATTAACCCATCTTTCCCATCCACCATTATTAAAATTTTGTGTGAAATTGTCGTACGCCTGCTGTACATTTTCTTTTGTCCCTGTCCATGTACAATAATTTTTATCTAAATAAGCATTACTGTCATATTTTATCTTCAAATACCCCCGTATGTCTGCTTGAAACGGTCCGCAAAGAAGTGGAACTTTTTGTTGAATAAAATCTCCAAGAGCCCTATCTCCAACCTTTTCTAAAAAACTCTGCTGATTTGTAACAAAACCCGGAACTGTTCCTCCTCCTGGTCCTTTATAATTATTTCCGTTTATCCAGTTAACGGCATCCCTTGTCATTTGTGCTGTCAAAGCATTTACAAATGCATATGCAAGGGGGTCTAAAATATAATCTTTTACCCAGAGAGCTATCTGAGCTTCGTCAGAACCAATACCGAAAATAGCCTCTGCTTTTTGTGGTTTATAAAAAAATACGGAAGGAGTAACCACTGAAATAATTAGTATTAAAATTAAAATTTTTTTGCTTTGTAAAATAAAATTTTTATTCATATTGTTTTTAAAAATTATTTAAATGTTTTTGCTTTATTATCTGCACACATCTGCGGTTTTTTCAATTTGCGTTTATCTGTGTTTAACGAAAAGCACTATTTGCAAAAACATAACCATTTTCATTTGTTTTATAAACAACTCCTTTTTTTTGAAAGTATGAAGTAATTAAAACATTAACATTCTCTAACTCCGAAATAGTATTTTGAAAACCTCCTATAGCAATAAGACCTGAAAGCGGGTCATCAACAGATTTATAAATACCCAAAAACATTTCTGCAACCCGACTTGCTCCATTTATAAAATCCAAATGCGAATTAACGGCACTTTTTGGAACTGAAATTTTCACCGATTCGTTTATTATGTTTGAATATTTTTCAACAACATTTTTTAAAAACACCAAACCGCCAACATCTTTTGTTTCCACAGATTTTTTAAGTAGCGGAGCTATTTCCATCATATTTACTTGTGGGTCATATTTTTTAACAATCGTACCCATTTCATTTCCGTATTGTTTTATAGAATTGACATCGTCTAAATTTGATATTTTAATGTCTGCTATTGTGTATGTTTTGAATGGAAGTTTTAAAGATGTTTCTCCAAGGACGGATTCCATCATGGCGTTTTTAGCGTCTTCATCCAAAATTCCGTCATTTAAACTTTTCTGCAAAATATATTGCTGTAAAAATTTTTCCATTAGTTCATCTGTTTTTGATGTCTGATTATAGAACAACGAAGAATCTCCGCTTACTCCGCTCATACTTTTTATTTCTTCCTCTGTGAGTTGGTCGTCGGGGAATGCCTTATTTGGATTTCTATTAGTTTTTACTTCTTCCCCATCGGAGGTTCCGTCTCCATCTGTGTCTGGATTATTTACATCCGTTTTCCAAAGAGCCTCTTTCCAATTGGCTAGCCCATCTTTATCAGTGTCTATTTCCTCAACATTGTTTTGTTGACCACCCGAAGCATTCTCAGAAAGTAAATTTTTATCATTATTTAAATTTTTTATAAGCAAAACAACCGCTATTACTAACAGCATTAAAACAAATAAGATTATGAATTTTTTACTTGGTAGAAATTTCAAGTTTTTGTAATTAATTTGTGTGAAAAATAAAAATATTTTTCACACAAATTATAACAAAAATTTTTTGTCAACGCTTCCTTTTCTGTGAATTGGTGGATTTTCCCTAATTTAGTAACTCGGTTACTGAAATCGAAATTTACCGAGGACGGCTATTTTAAAAATTATTCTAAAAATAAATTTTCAACCTTCTCTTTTTTTTCTTCATTCTCCTCCTCTTCTTTTTCTTCTTTATTTTCTCTTATTATTTCAAGCGACTCCAGTGCATATTTTTTATATTCATTTGTATTCTTAAATTGTTCCAAAATAATATCTTTTTTGCAAAAATTCTCTTTACTCTCACCCACATACTCGTCCCAACTACTCTTCCACAACTTGGAAGCTGAGCTTCCAAGTTGGTGAACTTTGGAATTTAAATTTACATATGAGCTTACATAAAGAAGTTGTTCGTTTGAATCAATATAAACCGCCTTAAACCTTCCTTGAAAAAGAGAGCCACTTCTTTTGTGTTTGTTGTTAAAATATTTAGTGTATCCTGTTCCTAAACGATGCATAAATTTTTCAATCCCACGCTCGCTCACCTGCTTCAAGATAAAATGATAATGATTTGGATTTAAACAATAACAAACAAACCCTACCAACTTGGAAGCTGAGCTTCCAAGTTGGTGGTTCTTATCTTTATCTTTGTTAAAAGAGTTTTCGTAAATACTCCCTATTGGTTCCACTGTATTAAATTCTTTCATGCTTTGAAAAAATCTTTGCAAATCATATTTGTCAGAAAAAATTTTTCTTTTATCTACTCCTCTGTTGAAAATATGATAATATTCACCATCTGCAAATTCTATGTTTCTCATTTCAAAAATATTATATCACTTGGAAGCTCAGCTTCCAAGTGAAAAGTGTTTTATTTTACTACTTTCGTATAGGCAACTCTGTATATATGTTTTTCCAGTCGTCCAAGCCCAAATTTTCTGCTCTAGCGTTCTCTGAAATTCCATTTTTTTTGAAAATAAGCTCTAAATTTTTCCTGTTTGACAAACCGCTTTCAGATAAATTTTTTATTAAAATTTTTCTTTTGTGTGCGAATCCAGTTTTTACAATATTAAAGAATTTTTTCTCGTCAATTTTTTTAAAAAAATCATTAGATATATTTTCAATCAGCAATATTGCCGAATCAATCTTTGGTTGCGGTTTAAAATATTTTTTTGATACGCTTTTTACTATCTTTGGCTTGCCGTATGCTTTTACAGACACGGACAAAATGCTTTCCTTTCCATCTCTTGCAATAATTCTTTGCGCAACCTCTTTTTGTATCATTAAAACCATCAGTTCTGGTTTATATTTAGCTCCTAAAAATTTTCTAAGTATGGCCCCTGTTATGTAATAAGGTATGTTTGCAACCACCTTATAATTAAAATCTTTATAAAAAGAAATAATATTCGGGTCAAAGTCCAAAATATCTTCCTCAAGTATTTCAAGGCGATTATATTTTATAGCTTCTTTAAATTTTTCTTTTAGATGTCCGATTAGTTCCCTATCTTTTTCAACAGCGACCACTTTCCCAGCAAACATTGTCAAAATTTCAGTTAGAGAACCTTTTCCGGGTCCAATCTCTAAAACAATATCTTTTGCGGTCACATCGGCCGCATCGCGAATTATGTTTAGTATACTTTTTGAGTTTAAAAAATGTTGTCCGAGTGATTTCTTTGCTTTCATTATAGTTAATTAAATCACAAAATCACCAAAACATTAAATCAAAACATTTTCGGTTTTATGTTGGGAATTTATTTATCGGTAAATAAATTTTTTTGTGTTTTTGTGTTTTTATGATTTGGTGATTGCATGTTTTTGTTATCCACACCCGAAACTTTTCTGGATTGACTTTTTTGCCCCCAAGGACTATATTCTATTTTGTGACGGCTGATTTATGGGTGATTTGGTAAGAAATGGCTTAGCAGAGCCATATACTGAAAGAAAGAACGATTACACACTAAAAAAAGGCTTATTTTATCTAAAAATCTAAAACCTGATTCCGCAGGCGAGGTAGCAAGAAACAGGAATCAGGCCCAAAAAGGCGTTATTTTTAGACTTTTCATTGAAAAGTCCCTTTTGCTTGTAATAACAACACTATTCGTTTATTTCCCCCTAACCGCAAACGCAGGGGTCTTTTCATTTATATATGGGATATTTAATAACCAATCTGGTCAAACCGAAGTTATTGAAAAAGGCAATTTACAGAACATGGCTCTCTTGCACGCGGCCTTGAATAATGACCCAAACCCGGCGAAAGGAGGCGGCGATATAACTATAGTTAATGGTGTGGCACTCTTGTCTGAGGGGGGGCCTTCTGGTTCTGTTCCAGAAAACACGACAAACAATTCTTCAGACCAAATAAGTATTTATGTTGTTAGAAAAGGCGACACTCTTTCTCAAATAGCGACAATGTTTGGTGTTTCTGTTAACACAATAATTTGGGCAAATGATATAAATAAGGGAACACAAATTTCTCCTGGCGACACACTTGTGATATTGCCAATGTCAGGAATTAAACACGAAGTTAAAACAGGAGACACATTAAAAAGTATTGTTAAAAAATATAACGGTGATTTAGGTGAAGTAATGAAATATAACGGATTTGATGAAAATACAACATTAGCAGTTAGCGACATCGTAATGATTCCTGACGGAGAAATAGCACAACCTCGTCTGGCAACGATATCACCAATTAGATCTTCTGGCGGACCTGTCTATAAAGGTTATTATATAAATCCAGTTGCTGGCTCTATAAAAACACAAGGGATTCATGGTTATAATGGGGTTGACCTTGCCATATCAGCCGGTACGCCGATAGTAGCTTCTGCCGGAGGACAGGTTGTTGTAAGTAAGGACTACGGATGGAATGGAGGATATGGAAATTATATTGTTATTAAACACAACAACGGAACCCAGACATTGTATTCGCACAATAGCGCAAACATTGTTTCTGTCGGGCAATGGGTTGTTCAAGGGCAAGTAATCGGATATGTCGGTTCAACAGGAAAATCAACCGGTCCACACGTGCACTTTGAAATTCGTGGTGCGGTAAATCCCTTTTAACTCGCCTTCGGCGAGCGCAGATAACCGCAGATAAAAACCGCAGATAAACGCAGATAGCAAATACAAATTTTTAATTAAATTCGGCTTAAGCAAAGCCGTTTTTTATTTTGCAAAAATCTTGACAGAAAAATTTAATAGTGCTACTCTTTATATAGAAGTACTCTCATAAATTCATAAACAAAACGGAGGTAGTATGTTCGGTTTACCACTAATACTCGTTCTATTTTTTGGTCTTTTCATAGCCACGCTCGTTTGTTTGGCATTGTGGGGTGTCGGACAACACGAGTTTGAAAAAGAAGAAGAGAAGAGAAAAGAAGATCAAAAAGAGTGGAAATTAAACAAATTTTCCAAAATGTGGAAATTTGGAGAAAAATCATTTTATTGGTTATTTGGTTCTCTTATTGTTTTGGTTGTTGGTTTTGTTATCATAAACAGCTAACAAAACTTTTCCCGGGTTGTTGAAAAACAGCTCGGGTTTTTTAAATTTCATTAGAAATTAGTAATTGAAAATTAAAAATTAACAAATTATTAAATTTTGACGAATTTAATAATTTGTTTTTGGTCTATACTGCAACGCTTCAAATACATGAGGTGTTTTTATTTTTTCAGAATTTTCTAAATCGGCAATTGTGCGTGCAAGTTTTATAATACGATGATATGAACGCGCAGACATTCCCAATCTTTCGGCAGAATTATTTAAAATTCTTCTTGTTTCACCGGATAAATCCAATAAATTTGTAACATCTCTAGATGACATATTACTATTTGTTTTTACACCTTTAATTTTTTCCCTTCCAAACCTTTCTTTTTGGATTTTTCTTGCCTCTTCAACTCGTCTTCTTATTTTTTCTGATTCCCCACCACTTCCGCGCATTGCCAATTTTTCGTAATCAATTTTTGAAACCTCTACCCACATATCAACACGGTCAATAATTGGACCCGAAATTCTTTTTCTATAATTTTCAAGTTGTATAGGAGAACAAACGCACTCTTTTTCTGTTCCAAAATTTCCACATCTGCACGGATTCATGGCCGCGACCAAAATGAAATTAGCGGGGAAAATTGCAGAACCTCTCGCTCGTGAAATGTTTATTGTTCTGTCTTCAAGTGGTTGTCTCAATGACTCAACAACTCGTCTATCAAATTCAGGAAATTCATCAAGAAACAAAACCCCTCTGTGAGCGAGAGTCACCTCCCCCGGTTTTGGTATCGTTCCTCCGCCAACCATTGAAACATAGGACGATGTGTGATGTGGAGAACGAAAAGGAGGATTTGTGACAAGGTCTTCGGAGAGAGCTCCTGCAACAGAGTGTATACTTGTTACTTCTAAAATTTCATCAAAATCTAAGCGTGGAAGAATATTACAAAAAGCTTTTGCGAGCATTGATTTTCCAGTTCCCGGCGGACCGTACATTGTTATGTTATGTCCACCGGCGGCGGCGATTTCCAACCCCCTCTTAGCTGTCTCCTGTCCTTTTATGTCTGAAAAATCCAAAATGCTTTCTGGTTCCGCATAAAAAATTTCTGTTTTTGTTTGTGGTTGGATTTCTGTTTTTATTTCTTTGTTCAAATGGTCAATAACTTCTTTCAGAGAGTTTGCGCCAAAAATTTTTATTCCATCAATAAGTCCTGCTTCAACGGCATTGTTTTTCGGAACATAAATTTCATCAAACCCAAGTTCTTTTGCTTTCAAAACCAACGGAAGTACCCCACTTATTTTTCTTAAATCGCCGTTCAAAGATAATTCACCAAGGAACATTTTCTTTTCAGTATCAAAATTAATTAATTTAACCGCAAGAAGATACGCAAGAGCAATTCCTAAATCAAAAATAGGCCCCTCTTTTTTTAATTGAGCGGGCGCGAGTGCAATTACAACCTTTTGATTTTTCTTTTTTGGAGACGGGAAGCCGGAATTTTTTATTGCCGCCGAAACTCTATCGCGAGATTCTTCAACCGCCTTGTCTGGAAGCCCGACGACAGAAAAAGAATGAAGGCCTTTGATGAGGTCAACTTCAATGTCAATCAAGTGTGCCTTGAGTAGGGATGTTTGCGCAGAATAAACTTTTGAGAAGGACATGATGTAAAATTACTAATATTCAATTTCTCTGCCTACGGCAGATCTCCCAAAGGGAGATAATTTCAAATGAAATTTATAATATAAAATTATAAAACACTCTGTTAGAAATTGCGAATGGTGAGCAAAGATAAAAAATTATGGATTAAAAAGTTCAAAATAGGATTAAATCTAACACGACTCTTCAAAACTTCGTTTAGAAGTTTTGAAGTTAGAACTTTTTAATTTCTAATGTGGCAGGCAAAAACATAAAATCAATTTATGTAAAATTATTTTCTCTCAAGAATTTTATATCCTTCCATAACAGCATCACAAAGAAAGTTTTCTAAAAGATACGGATTATTTTTTAGCTGAGCGGCATTTAGATAAGTTATGTATAATCGCTTCGTTTCTTGTTTTATTACAGCTGGTGGAAAATTTTTTTTCAACAACATGGCGTGTATTAATAATCTACCGATACGACCGTTGCCGTCGGAAAATGGATGTATTTGTTCAAAATTATAGTGAACATATGTTATATGAGATATTATATCTTCTTTATTTGTGGAAAGTTTTTTTGAAAGAGATTTCATTAACTCAGGAATTTTCAAATAGTTTGATGTGGGAACATTGGAACCCAAAATTCTAACAGGATGATTTCTGTATATTCCAGCGTCTTGTCTTATTGAGTTCATTAAAATTTCGTGTAATTTTAATATTAATTTTTCGTCCACGGATTTATTTTCTGACAGATGCTGAAATAAGTATTTTATTGCGGTTTGATGATTTTTTGCTTCCAATTGTTCAGTAAGGGTTTTGTTTGGAAGAGTTATGTTATTAAATAATATATCCTCAGTTTCATTTTCAGATAAAGTACTACCCTCAATGCGATTTGAGTTGTAAGTTAATGTAAGTTGAAATTTTTCGTATATGTCAGGACTATCTAAAATTGTTTCCATTGGGTTTAAACAGTTTTTTTGTTTCTTGAAAATAATTAATTTTTTTGCAGCCAATTCTGTTTCTGGTATTTGTTTTTCTCCAGAATATTCCAAATAAAGTAAGTTTAATTTTTCCTCGATTTTTTTTCTTGGCTTAGCTTTATCATTAACCCACCTATTTAATGACGCAAAAGTTACTCCTAACTTTGTTGCGAGTTCGGTTTGTGTTAGGCCTGAAAGATTTTGTATTATTTTTATTTTTTCTCGCACGTTCACGTTTTATATAATATAAAACTATATATAGTTTGTCAATTTTTATAGAGTTTATATAGTTTCATTTCCATACTTCTATATGTAGATTTTAATCTTCGTGTGAAGATTCATAGAATACGCCCTTGTTAAGCCGTATTCCAGATTTAAATCAATTTAAATACAAAA
>JBBTPZ010000024.1:0-2046 GCA_038065915.1 Patescibacteria group bacterium | reverse complement strand
GATTCCGCTTCTTGGATTTGTGTATCAGATTCGGTAAAATAATTTCAAAAGTTTGTGAAGGTTTTAATTCGGGAGCCGAGAAATCAAATAAACACACATTAAGTGCGTTTATTTGAATTTTGAGGTGAACGGTGGCAAAAGCTTTTACCGCTGGAGCTAGTATAAATATCCCTTTGTTGAGGGGTATTTTTTATTTTGCTCCGAACGCTGAACGAAATAAAAGCGACCAAGTTTATCTTGGTCGCTCAGGTCCTTCTAATCGTTGATTGGAAGGAAAAGTCCTACTTCGTAAAAAAGGAATGACGATCCTCCAGGAAACGAGAGTTGAAAATCTCTCGCCGTATCGGTTAATTCATATCTAACGTGCTTTTCCATAAAAGAAAGGCGTAAACCAAATCTTCCAGAAAAAATAAAATTGATTCCTCCATAAAAATCCCCCACGGTACTTACCTTGCCTAAATCATAGGAATCCTTGTCTTCATAGCTACCCCAACGATCCCAGCCGTTTTTCGCTACAATGGAATTCTCATTTTTTTGCGACTGATAGCCTACGAAGAGGTTTGTTTTCCAAAACACATCCTTTCTGTCATCAGAAGACCATAGAATCAGAGAGGGTGTTTTTAGTTCAGCAAGAAATGAGATTTTGAGTTCTTCTCTCGTAGAAAAATAGTAATGAACATATGCCGCTCCCCAATCAGGCCCGTATCGCGGCGCGTAATTAAATGTTTCCTCTCCAAAAACCCCTTGGGTAAGAAAAAAGGTTCTAACAAATCCAGTTCGGTGGAAACCAACACCAAGACCCAAAGTGGAAAATAACCATACCTTAAATGTCATCACCCTCGAACTCGTCATGCTGTTGGAGACGGGTACATTACCGGGGAGAACAATTTCTTCACCAGCATTAGGATCGTCCCTGTGAATAGGTACCGTTCTCAAATAGAGCGGAATCTTATTGATTTTTATTTGAGGTTTGGTATTAAAAATGTCCATTCCAACACTAAGTAGTTCGAGTTCGAATGAAAACGCCGAATTTGTAACTGGATTTTTCTCCTGTGCCCCCATTACTAACGGTGTGGCAAACGCCAATAATATGACCATGAATACTTTCATAATAAATCTCCTTCCTTTTAGTGAGTTTGTGCATATTTAGGATTTAAAGAACTAAATTAATGATACCGCATTATATAAATTCAGTCAATGGTCAACGAGGGGCCGGAACGACCCTTTTATTTATTCAACTATTAAACAAGTTCAAACCCCAATATCATTCGCTTTGCGAAGTTACGGGGCAGGCATTCCCATACCTTAACTTTGTTAGCTATGGAGTAGGCGTCTACTCGGTGGAGCCAATGAAAAATCACCTTTAAAATAACTTTTAAAATAGAGTTATTTTTGTTATCCACAATCACTTGATTTTATGATTTTATAAATGTATAATACACACATCACTATGAGAAAGACCCTTATGTAGATTCGTCTGCATCGGGGGCTTTTTCTTTTTATACTCTGTTTGAAAACTTGTGATAGAGATTATTTAAGAATGTAATTTCTATGTTTTTATTTCTTAGGAGAATAGAACATTTATTTTCATCAGGGGCGATGATCATCTTTAATGAATTGCTTTCTTTAAGAAATTCAACTAAACATCCAAAATCTCCATCTCCTGTAATTAAAATACACCTTGAAAAAGATTTTGTGTAAAAATCTGATACAGTTTTTAATACAAGTTCTGCATCACAATTTCCTTTTATTTTTTCTCCGATAGAAACTGTTTGCTTAAAAATTAAAATGTAACCACAGCTCTGTAAATGTTCATAAAATTTTACTCTTTCAGGCACAAGTCCAATGAATAGATAAATATTTTTTGCATTATATTTTTGTCTAAGCCAACCTCTTAATTTTTTGTAATCAATATTAAAACCTAATTCTTTAGCTGATCTGTATAAATTATTTCCATCTATATAGATATTAATTTTCTCCATAATTTAATTATATCGCGCAAGATTAATAAAATAATTTCTAACATCGTCTATTCGGTGGAGCCAA
>JBBTPZ010000023.1:0-5181 GCA_038065915.1 Patescibacteria group bacterium | reverse complement strand
GATTTTATTTCTACCTACATTATATCACACCATAATACAAAATGTCAAGGAAAATAACGAAAAACCGCTCAGTTGAGCGATTTTTTTATATTCATCTGCGTTCATCTGCGTCTAATTTGCGTTAATCTGCGATCTTAGACGCCAGCTGAAATATTGTAAATAGGAATAAGAACAGAAGCTAAAAGTAAACCAACACCAACAGCCAACAAAACAATCATCACAGGTTCTATTAAACTGACCAATGTGTCCACAGCGTTTACAACTTCTCTTCTGTAAAAATTTGATAGGGTTTTTAAAATACTGCCAAGTTCTCCCGTTTCTTCTCCGACTTTCATCATCTGAACCATTATGTTTGGAATTTCTTCATGTTTAGAGAAAGATTCTGAAACAGATTTTCCCGCTTTTATGGATTCTACAGCTTCTTTTATTATATTTTCATAAACTTTATTACCAACAACTGTCCCCGTAACTTCTATTGACCTAACCATTGATATACCACTCGCGAGCATTGTGTGCATATTATCGGATATTCTTGAGAGATATAATTTTCTATAAAGACCGCCGATAAAAGGTATGGAAATTTTTAATCTTGATAAATAAAGTTTGCCAGCTTCTGTTTTGGCATATTTCCAAAGAAAGAACATTCCTATTATTAACAATATAATTAAAAATATTCCATAATTCACGAGTAAATTACTTATTCCTACAACGGCTCTTGTATAAAAAGGCATCGTTTGACCTGACTCTGCAATAATTGAGCTTATTCTTGGAATAACTGTCGTGAGCATTAATACCATAACTGCTACGAATGTAAATATAATAAAAACTGGATAAACGAGAGCATTTTTTGCTTTTGAGGTTAGCTCGTACGACCTGTCCAAATAATCTGCAAGGTATAAAAATGTCTGTTCAAGTTTTCCTGATTCTTCACCAGAACGAACCATATTTATATAAAAATCGGAAAAAACATCAGGATGTTTTTCCATCGCTTTTGAAACTGGATTACCAGCTTTAAGGTCGGAAGAAATTTCCGCTAATTTACTTCTTAAAATCGGGTTCTCCGTTTCAACTGCTAAAAGATTAAATATTTTTAATGCGGAAACCTGTGCGTCAAAAAGAGTCGCTATCTGACGGGAAAGTATCACAACATCTTTATTGGAAACTTTATCAAAAAAAGAAATTTTCTTTTCAAAAAAAGGCACTTTACTTGCATTGTCCACTGACACGACCACAAACCCTCTCCTTTGTAGAGAAGTTATCGCAACATCAACATTTATCGCGTCTATTTCCCCTTTTTTTTGGAGACCTTCGGCGTCAATTACTTTATATTTGAATAACATGATTGATTTTTAATGAGCGAAGCGAATATAAAAATCATCATCCAGCACTTATTTTATAAAACAATTGTTTTATAAAATAAGTGCTGGATTAAGAAAATATGCTCGCCCTGCTCGCTATTTTCTACAACAGCTTTTCCAAACCTTGTATTTTCGTGGAATATTTTCTTGCGTCGTCAAGTGTTATTTCGCCGGCTCTAACCAGTTCTGCAAGAGACCTATTCATATCAACCATACCTGACTCTGAACTAGTTTCAATAACAGAATCTATCTCGTGAGTTCTCCCTTCTCTTATTAGGTTAGAAACTGCAGTGTTGTTTATTAAAAGCTCGTAGGCAGGAACAATTCCACCGGCAATTCTTGGAATTAATCTTTGAGAAAAAATTCCAATTAAACTTCCAGCCAACTGTGTCCTTATTTGAACCTGACTCTCGCTCGGAAACGAATCAATAATTCTATCTATGGTTTGTGATGCATTATTCGTGTGGAGTGTTGATAATACCAAGTGTCCGGTTTCTGCCGCCGTTACTGCGGTTGAGATTGTTTCGGTCCCGCGCATTTCTCCTATCATAACAACATTTACGTCTTGTCTAAACATACTTTTTAGAGCTGTATGAAAATCTGCTGTATCAATTTTAATTTCTCTCTGGTCTATTATGGATTTCTTTTCTTCAAATAAATATTCTATAGGGTCTTCTATTGTAATTATGTGTTCAGCTCTTGTGTTGTTTATTATTTCAATCATTGAAGCAAGCGTTGTGGTTTTTCCATGACCTACCGGACCAACAACAAGAAAAAACCCCTGCCTTCTGCTTGCAAACGATTCAAGAACTTGCGGTAGATTAAGCTGTTGAAGTGTTTTTATCTTTTTAGGTATCAAACGCATCGCGATGGCAATCGTTCCTTTTTGAAAATAACAATTACACCTAAACCTCATTTCATTATACGAATATGAAAGGTCTATTTCTTTATTTTTTAAAAATTCTTTTTTTTGTTCTTCGTCCAACAAAGCGGACATTAAACCAAATGTATTTTCATCTTTCAAAATATTCTCTTTTTCAAGAGCTATTAACATCCCCGATACTCTTATGGTTGGCCTCTTGCCGACGGAAATATGAAGGTCAGATGCTCCTTCTTTAATTACCACCGCCAATAAATCTTCAAGTTGTTTTTTTTGTTCCATGGTTTCGATTATAAATTAAAATTATGGGTTAAAAAGTAAAAAATATTGTGAATGAAAATTGTCCAAACTCAAATAAATTGTGATTAAAAAGAAAAAAAATAAGGATTAAAATCTAACACGATTTTTTAAAATCCCGAAATTTGAATAAATTCAAACACTTTCCTTAAAAACCTCTCCCAGAGGTTTTTAAGTTAGGGATTTTAAAATTATGGATTTAAATGTTCCCCAGAGCATAACACAAAAAAAATAATCATGGATTTAGAAGCTCTCCCAGAGCTTCTAAATTTATTTTACAATGTTCGCTTTTGCTATATTCAAAACTTCTTTCAATACTTCGGACGGTATTGTGCTGGCTTTTACTATATACCCGTGAATACCATATTTCTTTGCCTTATCAATATCTGATACTTGTCCTTGATTACTCAAAATCACAATGACAGATTTTGGAGCAAGATTTTCCTCTTTCTTTTTTTCAAGAAACGCAAAACCATCCATTACGGGCATAACAATATCGAGCAACAAAATATCATAATTTTTATTTTCTCTTAATTTTTCAAGCGCCTCTTCTCCGCCAGTTGCAGTATCAACAATAAGACCGTTCTCTTTAAATTTTACAGTATAAATATCAAGAAGAAATTTATCATCATCAATAATTAAAACTTTATATTTATCATTTTCCATATGCCTATATTTTAACACAACGAACTAAATTTTAATAAACAACCGTTTTGAGGTTTTTATAATTTATTGGCTTCTTCAAAAGGAATTTCCCCTTTAAATGCCTTTAAAAGAGCGTCTTCTCGCATAGTGAGCATTCCATTTTTTCTTGCAATTTTATATATTGCACTTTCACTTGGGTCTTTCATAATAGCTTCTTCAATTTCCTTATTCATTTCCATAATTTCAAACACCGCAGCTCTTCCTTTTGTTCCGTTCGGACAATCAGATGATGAGCCGATTGTATAAATGTTGTTAGGAATTTTTATATCTTTTTTAAATTCGTTGGGTAAATCACTAAATTGTTTTTCCAGCATAATTTTCAAAGCGCCATCAATTGGTATTGCCTTACCAGAATTTGGACAAAGTAATTTAACTAACCTTTGAGCTATCGTCATTATCAATGTCGGCGGTATCAAAAATGGGTCAACTCCCATATCTATAAGACGAGGAATAACACCGACAGCATTATTTGTGTGTATTGTTGATAAAACAAGGTGTCCAGTAAGTGCCGCCTGAATGGCAAGTTTTGCAGTATCTTTATCTCGTATCTCGCCGACCATTATTATATCCGGGTCTTGTCTTAATGTTGTTCTAAGACCAGTAGCAAATGTATATCCTATCTCTGGCCTTATTTCTGATTGGCTAACTCCGGGAATATTATATTCTATCGGATTTTCCAAACTAAGAACATTATTCGTTTCTCTGTCCAATTGTTCAAGCATTGAATATAGCGTCGTTGTTTTACCGGAACCAGTTGGACCAGATATCAAAATCAATCCATATGACCTACTTATTGCATTTTTAATAATCTTTAAATTTTTCTCACTTATTCCCAAATTATCCAAACCTATAACACCAGTATTCGGGTCAAGGATTCTCATAACCACTTTTTCGCCGTAATATGTTGGAAAAGTTGAAACTCTAAAATCTATTTTCCTATTATCAACGTGGGCCGAAAACCTACCGTCCTGTGGTTTTCTTTTTTCATCTAATTTCATGTTAGACAAAATTTTTATTCTAGCTACAACTGCATTATGAATTTTTTTAGGAAGTTTTAAACTTGTATTCATCCCGCCATCAACTCTAAATCTAATACGCACTTCTTCGTCAATCGGTTCTATGTGAATATCCGATGCCCCGCCCTCTGTCGCGTATCTCAATATGGTCGCAACAATTTTTGTTACGGGTGCATCTTCGATTATTTTTGTAGTAATGCCTTTTTTTGATACTTCCGAAACTTCTTTTGATAATTTTTGCTCTTCAACTGATAATTCTGTTTCAAGTTCTGTTAACGCCTTACCGACTTCGCCAGATAATCCGTCGTATGATTCTTTTACTTTTTTAAAATCTCTTTCAGATATAACATATATTTTAAAAGATAATTGATTTTTAGATGCTATAAATGATACGGCATCTCTGGCTTCCATATCGTCCGGGTTGACAAAACCTATCTCAAGCTCTCCATCCTGAAGTCCTAGTGGAATAATTTTATAATAATCAGCGGACTTTTCTGGTATATATTTCAACATTTCAAAAGGAATCGGAGTGTTTTCTAGATTTTTAAAAGGAACATTGTAATATTCACTTTTCGCTTCAATTATCTCCGACATTGTGATGCCTTTCTTCATTAAAATATTTTCAATGTCTCCGCCGGTTTCTTTTATTTCTTTTTCCAAAACAAGAATATCCTCTTTGTTTATGAGTTTTTTATTTAAAAGTATATTTAAAAAATTTAAAATATTCATCCTGTAGTGAAAAATGGCATTGCTCTAAAAGAGCACGGCTATTTTTGTTGTTAATTTTGATAAAGTTTTACTTGTCCCGTAGCGAGCTTTGCTCTGCTACTGGGATTTCTTATTTTTCTCATTTTTTAATATTTTATATTTATGCCATTTTCTACTACGGGATTCATCCTGTAGTGAAAAATGGCATTGCTCTAAA
>JBBTPZ010000022.1:0-1360 GCA_038065915.1 Patescibacteria group bacterium | reverse complement strand
GAGTATTTTTTTGTCTGTTGTGAGATACAGAAAGGATTCGAAAGACGAAGCGACACGAAGTCCCAACACGAGATGTTGGGGTCGCGAGTCGGGGTCGCAAACACTTTGTATTTTAGAAATTTTATATTTCTAAAATATTTAGTGATTTGTGACCGAGTCCTCTCTGGTCCACAAAATTTGATTTGCCGAAGAAGTTGCGCCGGCTTCTGTCTAATTCACATTGATTATAGATGTCAATTTGATTGAATTGCTATTATAATTAGTTGCTATTATAATTAGAAACAAGTAATTAACAATTAACCAAACATATTGTTTATGAAAAAAACATACATATCAAACATAATTATATTAATAGTTATATTTATTTTTGCCGGCAATATTGCTCTTGCACAAAGCCAACAGGTTCAACTTCCTTCGGCTGGACTTACCCCAGAAAGTCCTTTCTATTTTCTTGACCGTTTGGGCGAAAATCTACGACAATTTTTTACCTTCAATCTCGAAGCAAAAGCCAAACTTCAAATTGAATTTGCGGGAGAGCGCATTGCGGAGATTAAAATCATGGTTGAGAAAAAAGGAGTTAACGCAAAAGGACTTGCAATAGCCGAATCGCTTCTTCAAGCCAATGTCGCGTATGCGGCAGAAATTGTTAATGAAGAGAAAACATCTGGCAAAGATGTTTCGGCTCTTGCTAAAACATTGAATGATGAATTTGACGCAAGGGATAAACTTTTGGAACAAACTTTCAAAGACGCGAAAGCGCAACTCAAGGCCCAGCGCAAAGAAATCAAAATAAATCTTCTTGCGGAGGCGCGTCGTGTTGGAGATACCGCCCAGATAGCAATATTGGAGGGACAACTTAATGATATTGACCAACAAATTGATATGCTTGGACAGAAAAAAGACCAGCTTGAAAATTCTCTTCAAAATGAACAAAAAAATATAGAAAAAGAAATGAGCGAAGATGACCAGAAAAAGGAAGAAATTGAGCAAAAGAAAGAACAAGAGGCAGTAGAAGAAGAGGAAGTAAAGGAAGATGATGAACCAGAAGAAGTTCAGGAACCAAAGGAAGCCAATGAACAACAAGAGATAAATAAAAAAGATAATGGGAAAGATAATTCTCAAAATTCAAATTCTTCAAATCAGGGCAAACAAAACAATACTAAGACAGAAAACAATGAATAAGTGTTGTTAAAATTAAAATTGGCGATTTTTGATTTTGTAGCCGTCACCTTTTCAAAGACCGCCAGCCCAAATTTGTCTTTGTTTTTTACTATTTGTATGTAGATTCAGTGAATTTAATTGAAATCGAATAATAACAGAATTAAACATGGGAAATAAATTAATTTATGTATTATTTTAA
>JBBTPZ010000021.1:0-14465 GCA_038065915.1 Patescibacteria group bacterium | reverse complement strand
ATTAATAGAGAAAACAATTTGAAATTTCACTACAGGATGAAAGAAAATTTATCAACATTAATAACAAAAATAGCCGTGCTCTTTTAGAGCAATGTCATTTTTCACTACAGGATGCATTCAGACCCAAAAAAGAACGAAAATATAATACATTTTGATAATGTTAAAAAAATGTATTCAGAAAATGCTATTGCTCTTGATGGAGTTACACTTAGCATTGGTAAAAATGAATTTGTTTCAATCGTTGGACATTCAGGCGCGGGGAAAACAACATTATTGAAAATGCTTTTAGCAGAAGAAAAACCAACAGAAGGAAAAGTATATTTTGATACAACAGATGTCCATTCTTTAAACAGAAAAGATATAACATACTATAGAAGAAAAATAGGAACAGTTTTTCAGGACTTTCGTTTGATACCAGGAAAGACGGCCTATGAAAATGTTGCGTTCGCGATGGAAGCATGCGGTAGAGAAGATAGAGAAATAGAATTAGATGTTCCACATGTTCTTGATTTGGTTGATTTAGGAAACAAAATATGGAATTTCCCAAGCGAGCTTTCTGGCGGGGAGAAACAAAGATTGGCGATTGCTCGCGCAATTGTTAATCAGCCAGAGGTTTTGATAGCCGATGAGCCCACTGGAAACCTTGACCCAATAAATACATACGAGATTGCCCAAATTTTAAAAAAAATAAATGATATAGGAACTACCGTTATATTAACGACTCACAATAAAGGTGTTATAGATTCACTAAACAATAGAGTTATTACTATGGAAAATGGTAAAATAATAAGAGATAATGAAAACGGAAAATATATTATTTAAAAATTACAAATGTCCAATACCCAATTTCCAATGAAATGATTAATTAGAAAAATTAATGTTGGAAGTGAGGTGAAAATTTTATTAGAAATTAGAAATTAGAAATTAGAAATTTAAAAAATTCAAAGAATTTTTTTGATATGTTCTGGATGAATACAAAAAGAATAGTTAAGTATGGTTTTATAAATTTCTGGAGAAATGGGTTTGTTACTCTTGCGTCAATTTTGGTTATGACGGTAACACTTTTTGTTATTGGCTCTTTAATTTTTATCGGGGCAATACTTGATTCTTCACTCAGTCAAATAAAAAATAAAGTAGATATAAATGTTTATTTTGTAACAACCGCACCAGAAGAAGATATCATTTCATTAAAATCTTCTCTGGAACAATTGCCGGAAGTAAGTTCTGTTGAATATGTTTCCAGAGAACGGTCCATAGAAGAATTTAAAAAAAGACACGAAAATGACCAACTTATTTTACAAGCGCTTCAAGAATTAAATGACAACCCTCTCGGCGCTCACTTTAATATTAGAGCCAAAGAAACTTCTCAATATGAAAGTATAGCGACTTTCCTTGAAAATTATCAAACATCTTCTGGTGGAGTTTCTATTGTTGATAAAGTAAATTTCTTTCAAAATAAAGTTGCAATAGACAAGCTCTCAGATATTATTTCATCTGTAGATAAATTAAGTTTTGGTGTGGTTGTTATATTTATGATTATCTCAATATTAATTATTTTCAACACAATACGTTTAGCGATTTATACATCAAGAGAAGAAATTTCTGTTATGAAACTTGTTGGAGCTGGTAATTTTTATGTGCGAGGTCCATTCGTTGTTGAAGGAATAATGTATGGGATATCGTCCGCATTAATCGCTCTAATTTTGTTTTATCCTGTCACAATATGGATGGCGCCTCTCACAGAAAACTTTTTTGGCGGGGCAAATGTCTTTAATTACTATGTAAATAATTTTGCGCAGATTTTTGTCGTCCTTGTTTTGTCAGGTGTGTTTTTGGGTGGCATATCAAGTTATCTTGCTGTAAAAAAATATTTGAAAATTTAAATTCAAAACCTCTGGGAATTCAAATGCTCTAAATGAGCATTTGAATCCATAATATTTTTCTGTGTTTGGCTCTTTTAAAACCTCTGGGAGAGGTTTTAAAAGAGCCGTGTCAGATTTAATCCTATTTTGAGCATTTGAATCCATCCCAGTAGTAGAGCAAAGCTCACTACGGGACAAGTAATATTTTTTGTTATTAATAAATAATGACCAAAAAAAATAACCACAAGTACATTTTTGTTTTAGGTGGCGTAATGTCTGGAATAGGCAAAGGTATAGCGGTCTCTTCAATAGGGAAAATTCTCCAAGCGAGTGGTTTTAAAATCAATCTTATAAAAATTGACCCATATTTAAATGTTGATGCCGGCACCATGAATCCAACAGAACACGGTGAAGTTTTTGTTTTGGATTCAGGGCTTGAGTCAGACCAGGACATAGGTAATTATGAAAGATTTACAGGAATAACATCTACGAATGATGATTACATAACCAGTGGGATGATTTATAAACATGTGATAGAGAAAGAAAGAAATTTGGGATATAAAGGGAAATGTGTAGAGGCGGTGCCTGACATAGTAAATGAAATAGTAAGAAGAATAAAACTTTCAGAACAAGAAAATCGCTCGGAGATATCCATAATAGAAGTTGGCGGAACAATAGGGGACTATCAAAACATAATGTTTATAGAAGCCGGCAGAACATTAAAATTAAAAAATCCTAAAAATGTTTTGTTTGTTTTAGTTAGTTATTTACCTATACCGGCGAAGGTAGGAGAAATGAAGACCAGACCGACGAGGATGGCATCTGGCACACTGAACTCCTACGGAGTTCAAGCGGACTTTATAATCGCGAGAAGCAGTATAAAACTTGATAAAAAAAGAAAAGAAAAATTAGCGATATCTTGCAATGTTCCAGAAAAAAATATAATCTCTGCGCCTGACATAGAAAGCATATACGATGTGCCGATTAATTTTGAAATGGATAAGATTGGTAGCAAATTATTAAAGTCACTTGGTTTGAATGCTAAAAATAAAATTGATTTAAAAGAATGGAAAGATTTTGTATTAAAAAGTAAGAATGCAAAGAAAAAATTGAATATCGCAATAGCTGGTAAATATTTTGATACAGGTAATTTTGTTCTTTCGGATTCATACATTTCTGTTATTGAGGCAATAAAAATTTCTTCGTATGTTTTAGGCGTTAAACCGACTCTCACTTGGCTTAATTCAAAGGATTTTGATAAAGCTACAAGAAAATTAAATTCTTTGAAAAAATTTGACGGAGTAATAGTACCGGGTGGTTTTGGAGAATCTGGGGTTGATGGAAAAATAAATATAATAAAATATGTTCGTGAAAACAAAATTCCATTTCTCGGTTTATGTTATGGTATGCAACTTGCTGTAATTGAATACGCACGAAATGTTTTAGGAGTAAAAGATGCAAACACAGTTGAAATTAATCCAAATACTGCAAATCCAATTATTGATGTAATGCCAGAACAAAAAAAGAAACTTGAGAAAAATGATTATGGAGGAACAATGCGCTTGGGTTCATATCCCGCTGTTTTAATGGAAGGCACCATTTCTAGAAAGGCCTATGGCGTGGATGAAATAAACGAGAGACACAGACATCGTTATGAAGTCAATCCGGAATACATTCAAAAATTAGAAGATGGAGGAATAATATTTTCTGGTAAATCACCCGATGACAGATTAATGGAGATAATGGAACTTTCTCCAAAGAAGCATCCATTTTTTGTTGGGACACAATTTCATCCAGAATTTAAGGCCCAACCGCTTTCACCGCACCCATTGTTTACTGAATTTATAAAGGTCTGTGGCGGTAAAAAGTAATTTTTGTTGCAATTTGTAAGCATACCAATATAATTAATAGTGTAAAAATGTTTTGTTTTTAACTACGGTCAGCGGCTGCACTCACATAGAACTTTAACATGGAGCTCGCACCCGCTGGCCTTAATTGAACGGAAAATCGCAGATAAACCCCGAAGGAAAGTAATTTTCCTACGGGGCAGGCGCAGATAACAAACCGCAGATTAACGCAGATAAAAAATCACAGCATTTAGGTGTTGTGATTTTTTAATTTTTAATTTCTTGCTTGTCCTGTTAAATATTTTTTTGTTTTAGTGATTTTATGATTTTGTGTTTTCATGAACTTTGGGTTATCCACAAAATTTCAAAAAAATTCTTGTTTTTATTTTCTTAATGTAAGATAATTAATACATATTAAAGTTGTGATGTTGTTAATTTATGCGAAATATTTTTTATCCAGCACTTATTTTTGTTTCTGATTTTAAAAAATTTATAGACAAAAGAAACAGACATTAAAATAATAATTAGTTGCAAAAATAAGTGCTGGAAAAAAATAAGGTCGGACATCTTCAACTAAAATGCTTTTACATTAAGTTAAAGCAAAAAATAAAAATGAAAAAAAGAAAAGTAGCAAAGAAAAAAGTAACAAAGAAGACTCCTAAAAGAAAAAAATAGTATCAGCATAAGAAATAACCGCTAAAATCAAAGATTTAAGCGGTTATTTTTTTTCAAAAAATAAGGAGTGAAACGACTATATTTTTTGAGAATCCAGCATAACTTCTATATTTTCGTGAAGAATTTTAAGATTAAAAAATTTGAAGAAATTTTTTATTTCAAAAATTCAAAAACGAAAATACAGAAGTGATGCTGGGTAAATTTTGATTTTTATGATAAAATCAATGAAATTATGGCTATAAACTTTATAAATAAGATATTTAAAAACAATAATACAAAAACTCTGGACAAAATGTGGTTTATTGTAGAAGGCATAAATTCTTTTGAAAAAGAGCTGTCTTCTTTGCCGGACGAAAAACTAAGTGAAAAGACAAAATATTTTAAAGATAGAATTAAAAATGATGAAGGTTTAGATAACATTTTACCGGAAGCGTTTGCGGTTGTCAGAGAGGTTTCAAAAAGAACTCTTAGACAAAGACATTTTGATGTTCAGCTAATGGGAGGAATTGTTTTACATAATGGTAATATTGTTGAGATGAAAACCGGAGAAGGGAAAACTCTTGCCGCAACTCTACCTGCTTATTTAAATGCGCTCACGGAGAAAGGTGTCCACATTGTTACGGTTAATGATTACCTCGCAAGAAGAGATGCAGTTTGGATGGGACAAATATATTATTTTTTAGGATTATCCATTGGTGTCATAAATAGCGATGCTTCATATTTATATGACCCAAAATATGAAAAGCAAGGAGACGATAAAGAACGAGATGAATTTGGTTATTTTAAAGTTGTTCACGATTTTTTAAGACCATGCACGAGAAGAGAAGCATATGAAGCCGATATAACATATGGAACAAATAATGAATTTGGTTTTGATTATTTAAGAGATAATATTGCATACAAAAAAAATGAAACAAGACAAAGAGAATTTAATTATGCAATAGTTGATGAGATTGACTCCATACTTATAGATGAAGCAAGAACTCCTTTAATTATTTCTGCCACAACAACCGAGTCGGAAGATTTATATAAAAAGTTTGCAGACATTGCAAATAAAATGAAGAAGGATGAGGACTATGAAGTTGACGAAAAATTAAAAGCCACAACATTAACAGATGCTGGTATTGAAAAAGCCGAAAAATTTCTTGGAGTTGAAAATATTTATACGGAGATGGGCATAAAATATGTTCACCATTTGGAAACAGCAATTCGCGCAAAAGCGCTTTTTTCAAAAGACAAAGATTATGTTGTTCGTGACGACCAGATTTTAATTGTCGATTCATTTACTGGAAGAATTTTACCCGGAAGAAGATATTCAGAGGGCATACATCAGGCGATAGAGGCAAAAGAAAATGTTTTTGTTCAAAAAGAATCTAGAACATTTGCATCAATAACATTTCAAAATTATTTTAGATTATATAAAAAATTATCAGGTATGACAGGTACGGCACTAACTTCAGAGGAAGAATTTAGAAAAGTTTATGGTCTGGATACTATTGTAATTCCAACAAACAAAGATTTAAAAAGAGATGACCGCACAGACCAAATATTTCAAACAGAACAAGGAAAATTTAAAGCGATTTCAAAAAAAGTTAAAGAATTAAACGATAAAGGCCAACCAGTGTTAATAGGCACTGTTTCCATAGAAAAAAATGAACTTCTTTCCGAATATCTTTCAATACAAGGCGTTAAACATAATATATTAAATGCAAAAAATCACGAGAGAGAAGGAGAAATAATAGCTGAAGCAGGGAAGAAGTGTCTTGTTACAATTGCTACAAACATGGCAGGTAGAGGTGTTGATATAAAGTTGGGTGGGCAATCTGCGACAGAAGAAGAATATAATGAAGTGAAAAGATTAGGAGGACTTTTTGTTTTAGGTACGGAAAGACATGAAGCAAGAAGGATTGATAATCAGTTGAGAGGGCGTTCTGGAAGACAGGGCGACCCGGGAGAAACACAATTTTTTGTCTCTCTGGAGGATGATTTGATGAGAGTGTTTGCTTCGGATTCAATTAAAAAAATGATGAACAGATTTGGCATCCCGGAAGACCAGCCGATTGAAAATAAAATGATAACAAAATCACTTGAATCGGCTCAAACCAAAATTGAAGGTTTTAATTTTGATGCAAGAAAACACATTCTTGAATTTGACGATGTTTTGAATCATCAAAGAAGAACAATATATGAAAGAAGAAGAAAAATATTATTTTCTGATAATGTTTTTTTGACAGAATTTTTAGAAGAAAGGGCTGATGATATAGTGGAATTCAAAAAAATAATGGAAGAGAAAAAATCTATACTAGGTGAAGATAATTTTTTTGAAACAGTAAGACAAATCATATTGCAAACTATTGATATGTTCTGGGTTGAACATTTAGAGATGATGGATTACATGCGTTCAAGCGTTAATCTAAGAGCTTACGGTCAAAGAGACCCGCTTGTTGAATACAAAAAAGAAGGATTAAATATGTTCAAACAAATGGAGTTTGGTATAAACGAGCAAATATTCCAGCTTATATCCAAAATGGGGGAAGGAATGAAATTAAATGAAGAAGAAAAAAAGTTAGAAGAAATACATGAAAGTGCGAAAATGATAGGAGATACTAACCGAGGAAATGCTACTGTTTATGAAAATAAAGTGAAAGGTTCCTATAGACAAAAGATAGGTAGAAATGACCCATGCCCGTGTGGCGCGACAAAAAGCGACGGAACCCCAATTAAATATAAACATTGTCATGGCAAATAAAATAAAAAATCTTCACAGCGGTTCAACCGCTGGAAAATAGTATCATTATGGCAAACAGAGAAAAAATAGCTATAGGAGAATATTATCATATTTACAATCGTGGTGTTGATAAAAGACAAGTTGTTAAAGACAACGAAGATGCGGATAGATTTATAAAAAGCTTGGAATTTTTTAATTCAAAAGAGCCCATTATAAGTTTACGCGATGTCATTTCTGACAATGATAACAAAACAAAAAAATCTACTGACATGTTAGTACAAATTATTTGTTATTGTTTAAATCCGAACCATTATCATCTTTTATTGAAAGAAATAAAAGATGGTGGTATTAGTGAATTTATGAAAAGAGTTGGAGGAGGATATACATGGTATTTTAATAATAAACACAAAAGATCAGGAACACTTTTTCAAGGAAGATTTAAATCAGTGCATATTAAATCAAACGAACAGCTTTTACATGTAAATACATATGTAAATCTAAATTGGAAGGTTCATAAAATCAGCGGTGAAACCGCTGGGAAGGTAAGATCTAGTTGGAATGAATATATGGGGCAAATCAGTCAGGATATTTGTAAGAAAAATATAATACTTGGACAATTTAAATCAATCAAAGAATATAAAGATTTTGCTGAATCTTCTTTAAAAGAAATTTTGAAAACAAAAGAAGATAAAGACAATCCAGAAATACTCATTGGTAAAAACTTTTTTTAAATTTCAGCGGTGAAACAGCTGGAAAGTAAAATAAGCTTGTATTGACATTGTCATTACAAATATGATAAACTTAAGACATTAAAAAATTAAACCAATCATTATGAATACAACTCTTCAAATAAGAGTAAATAAAAAAACAAAAGAAAAAGCAAAAAAGATTTTTAATAATCTTGGTTTGGACATGTCTTCCGGTATAAATCTTTTTTTGTCTCAAGTTGTTAATACAGAATCTATACCTTTTGAACCAAGAACTGAAAATGGTTTCACTATTAAAAGAGAAAAACAATATTTAAGAGAAGAAAAATATGCCATGAAACACGGCAAAAGATATAATAATGCAAAAGAATTATTTAAAGATCTTTTAAAATAGTTTATGTATAAAATACTTCGCTCAAAAAGTTTTAGGAAATCTGTAAAAAAAATAGAAAAATCAGGAAATAAAAATAATTTTAGAAAATTAGAAAATATTATTGACGAACTATCTCTTGATACATTATTAAATTCAAAATATAGAAACCACCCCCTGTCCGGTGACATGTCTGATTATAGAGAATGTCATGTTGGGTCGGATTTATTACTTATATACAAAAGAGATATCAAAAATAAAGTCATTTTTCTTCTAGACATAGGCAATCATAACGATTTGTTTAAATAATTTTTATGAAAAATAAGACAAAAAATAACATTTCTGAGGAAATTCTCACACATTTTAGGTGTTTAAAATGCCAAAAATGGTGGTCTGTGAGCTCAATACCCAGAAACAAGAAAAAATGGTACTGTCCTTGGTGCGGGGAAGAGCAGAAGTGAGTTTCTAATATAAAAGTAAAAAATAAGATATAATACTATTATTAAACGACTCATGAATAATAAATACAAACCAACAATAGGGCTTGAAATTCACGCAGAATTAAAAACCAAAACAAAGATGTTTTGTAATTCAAAGAATGACCCGGAAGAGAAAAGCCCAAACGTGAATATTTGTCCTGTTTGTATGGCACATCCTGGGACATTGCCAACCATAAACAAAGAAGCAGTAAAAAGTGTTCTTAAGGTTGGCGTAGCGCTAAATGGTAAGATTGCTGATTTTTCAGAATTTGACCGAAAAAATTATTTTTATCCTGATATTCCAAAGGGTTATCAAATAAGTCAGTATAAATATCCGCTTGTTTCTGGTGGCGAATTAGTCGGTGTAAAAGTTACAAGAATACATTTGGAAGAGGACACTGCGAAAACTATTCATGATAGAGGAGATTTTAGTTTGGTTGACTACAATAGAGCCGGAGTTCCGTTGATGGAACTTGTTACCGAACCTGTGATTGAAGACGGAGAAACGGCGGTTAAGTTTGCAAAAGAATTGCAACTAATTTTAAAATATTTAAATGTGAGTTTTGCTGACATGGAAAAAGGACAGATGCGTGTTGAAGCCAACATTTCAGTTGCACCGAAACCGCAGATGAATGCAGATGACACGCAGATAAACGCAGATAAAAATAAATTAGGTACAAAAGTTGAAGTGAAAAATTTAAACTCATTCAGGTCTGTTGGCCTTGCAATTGATTTTGAAATAAAAAGACAGATAGAAATTTTAAAAAGGGGAGAGAGTGTTAAGCACGAAACAAGAGGGTGGGATGATAAAAAACAAATTACATTTTCTCAAAGAGAAAAAGAACTTTCTCACGACTACAGATATTTTCCGGAACCAGATTTACCGAAACTCAAATTAAGTGAAATAAAAGAATTTTCAAAAAAATCACTTTTGAAAGAAATGTCAGAGCTTCCGTCAGGCAAGAGAGAAAGATATAAAAAAGAATATAAAATTAAAAATGAAGATATAGAAATTTTTATCATCAATAAAGAACTCGGAAATTTTTTTGAAAAGACAATAAAATTTTTTGATAATGATAAAAATTTAATTAAACTCACTTCAAATTACATAACATCTGACATTGCTGGTTTTTCAAAAAATAGTGATAATGCAGTTGGGAAGATAGAACCAAAATATTTATCAGAGCTTATTAAAATGATTAGCACGAATATTTTGTCTTCAAGAGGAGCAAAAAATATATTACTTATTATGTATAAAAATGGTGGTAGTCCGAAAAAAATAGCAAAAGAAAATAATCTACTACAAATTAGTGATAAAAAAGAGTTGGAAAACATTGTAAAAGAAATAATCAAAGATAACCCAGAAGTTGTTGAAGAGTATAAAAAAGGCAAAAAATCGTCCCTACAGTATCTTATAGGGCAGGGAATGAAGAAAAGTAATGGTTCTGCAAACCCTGAAGTTTTAAAAGAGATTTTTGAGTCAATTTTGAAGTCAGACTTCAATAATATTGAAGTCTGACTTCAAGGATAAAAATATTTTAAATTAAAAGTTCATTTTGGGGTTTTTTTTGTTTTACCTCTCTGTGAAACATTTTTTTCAAAAAATGGCGAGATAACGAGATACTCTTATTTAAGGGTATTTTTTATAATCTCGTCATCTGTTTGTGGACTATATGTTTCACAGAGGATTACTTCTTTTATAATCTTTTTTCTGTTTATTATAGAATGATTTTAAAATTTTGCTTGCTCAGTAAAATCTGAATGATATTTCACTAGTGGTATCTCGTCATATAAGCGAGGAAATTATATAGGTTTGTTTCGATTTAATTAACGTGACCTTATTTGCAGAACAACCTCGTAAGCAACCTCTTAAAAAACAAAGGATTCGCCTTTGCAAAGGCGAATCCTTTGTAAACGAAAATTTTTTGAATGACGAGAACGAGAAATGGATATTTCTTGATAAAAACCTCACTCTCGTTTAGGCGAGATATCCACAGTTTTTGGGCTAAAATTCAAAAAATCAGTTAAAATTAATACTAAGAAAAAATGATGACAAAAGACCTAAACATAGAAGGGAAAAAATATATTTCAACAAATAGGGCATCAGAACTTTCTGGTTATACCAGTGACTATATTGGGCAACTTTCTCGTGGTGGTTTTGTAAAATCAACAATTATAGGAAAAACAAAATTTGTTGAAGAAGAGGGACTGTTTAAATATTTGGAAATTGTAAAAAATAATAAATTATTACACAAAAACAGAAACGGAAACGGAAACGAGAATGTAGAAACAATTAAATCACAAAATCAGGAAATCTCGAAATCAAAATTTACTTACGAAAGTATAAATAACAAAAATAAAATAAATTATTCAAATGATGAATTTTCACTTTTACCTAATTTAAAGAAAAAAGATTTTTTTATAACAACACCAAAAAATGATGAATCATTTATTAAATCGCCTTTTTTGTCTAATGAACATTTTGCGAGTGATACATTTTTTAAAAAAGTTGTTTCCATCTGTCTTGCGATAGTCGTTGTTTTGGGCCCGTACACATTTTTGAAAACTCCGTATGCAGAAGCCGGGTTGGAGAAAATAAAATCTCTTGCCGGTTATACTTACGAAATTGGAAAAGAAATTGCCCAAAAAATAAATAATGATGGAGTGATTATTTTAGTAACTGACTCAATTGGCTACACAAAAGATTTATTAAAAAACGAAACAAGAAAAATTGTTGTAAATACCGCAAGCACGATTTTATCTACAGATGTTCAGAGTACACAACTCTCTTTGAAAAATATTGCTAAAGGAATTTATGTTTCAATAAATTCTTTCTTTACAAATACAAAAAATAGAACGGGGGGTGGAACCCAATTAGTAAAAAATACTAAAAATAATAATCTGTCTGCCATGTCTGCGCAGGCAGGAACACAAACTCCTCAGCCATTGGCTGAAACTACAACCCCAACACCAAAATCAACACTAACCAAATCACAAACAACACCACGACCAACAAAAACGATTGTAATTGAAGGGCCAACAAAAATTATAGAAAGAATTTTAGAAAAAACATCTCCCGCAAGCATCTCAAAAGAAGAATTGGATGCAAGAATACAGCAGTTAGATAACAAACTAAGCTCAAAAATCTATAATGTATCGTCAGGAACTCCAAACAGCGTTCAAACGGTGTATCAAATGATATCTCAGTCAAATAAAATAGATAAACTTGCGAGTGGAGTTGAAATTGTATCTCCAGCAATAACCGGCGGAACGTTAAAAGATTTAATAATAACGGGTTCAACATTTGCTGGAACTTCAATGAGCGGTTCCACACTAACATTAACTGGCGGGGCAACAATTGGAGGTCAATTAACAGTTTCTGGCACAGCGACATCAACTCTTGCAGGAGATGTTAATTTTGACAATAATACTTTATTTATTGATTCTTTAAATAACAGAATCGGGATAGGAACATCGACTCCTCAATATGCCTTAGACATTGTTGGAACATTAAATGTTTCAAGCATTGTTACTTCTGCAGGAGAAACGATAGGAGGGAATTTTGATGTCACTGGAAATTCAACTCTCGGAAATGCTACAACATCAGACATTACATATTTCAATTCAAGAATAGGAACAAGTTTAATTTCAACAGTTGATAATGTATTAGATTTTGGCGATAGCACGAATTGGTTGAGATGGAGAAGTGGTTTCTTTGGAACATCTGTTGGAATTGGAGGAACTGCGACATCAACAGGTTCATCTCTTCTTTCATCCGGAACTTACACAATTGATTCTACAAACGGAATTCTTTTCAATACAACAAACAATGCATCAACAACATTTGGTACAGGTCTTGTTACGCTCCCAAATCTTTCTGGAACAAACGCGACAATAACAAACGCAACAACTACAAGCTTTTTTACATCTGTTCTAAATGGAATAACTTCAATATTTTCATCACTAACATCAGGAACAGGAACAATCGGTTCTCTAACTGCCACATCTTCAGCGACTCTGTCATACACGGGTTCCAATATGGTCATAACAACTGATTCAACAGGAAAGTTAGTATCATCATCAACCCCTCAGGTTGCATCACTAACAGCGACATCTACAACTGCAACATCAACATTTGCGGGATTTATTGATGTGAACGGAACAGGAGCAAACGCAACATCAACAATCGCATCAAACTTGTGGATAAAAGGAACATTGAGAACTGGAACAAATTCACTTTATTTAAATGACACTTCTCTTACTGCTGCAAACGGAGCATTTCAATTTAATACCTCTGCAACTTCTACGATATCAACAAACGGTTTAGCTGTTGGTACAAATCAATTTGTTGTTCAACAGACAAGTGGAAATATTGGGATTGGGACTGCGAGTCCGGGGGTAAAACTTGATGTTATTGGGACGACGAAAATATCAGCGGGACTTATTGTTCCTAAAATATATCCGGCAACAGATTCAACAACTGCATTTCAAATAAATAAAGCAGATGGAACAACTAATGTATTGAATGTGGATACTACCACTGGGAGAATAGGTGTTGGTACGACAAATAGTTATGGGACCATACACATTAAAGCACCGTCACCGCAGGTCCCATTGATAGTTCAAAGTTCCTCTTTGACGGATCATGCGAATATAATTTTTTATGATGCCAATGATCAAATAAAAGGACATGTTGGTTATGGAAATATAAATGTGGGAACATTTAAAGACGTGATGTTTTTGGGGAGTATTGCTAATGTTCCGCTTTTATTTACTATAAATGATTCTGAAGTGGCGAGGTTTAGTACATCTACCAATAATTTCGGAATAGGAAACACATCTCCAACATACAAATTAGATGTTTCAGGACTCGGACATTTCACAGGATTAGTTGATGCTCCAAATTTCATAGCAACAAGCACAACACTAGAATCATCATTTCCACGATTTACATCAACTAACGCAACAATCACTAATGCAACTACTACAAGTTTCTACACCACTTTGGCTAACATAATCACAGGAATCTTCTCTAATCTGACAACAACAACATTCACAGCGACAAACTCAACAACGACCAACGCCACAAGCACAATGCTTGCAATAACAAATACGGCAACAACAAGCAATCTCATCATTTCAAATGACACAACAATCTCATCGCTCACTCCATCAAGATTGGTATCTCTAAACAGTTCAAGAAAATTAACAAACACCGACCTATTCTCTTGGGTGACGGGAACGTCAAATCAAATCACAATCACAGACGACTCTGATGGAACAATAACTCTCTCAACTCCGCAGAATATTCACACATCAGCTAATCCAACATTTAACAACTTAACCCTTACAGGAACATTAAACACGACAGGTCTGTCATCTTTCACACAGGCATCAACAACCCGACTTTCCGTATTTGACACTTTGTATGTCGGAGGAACCGCAACAACGACAATCACTCAGTCCGCTATTAATATTCCAACAGGAGGAAATTATCAAATCAACGGAACGAATGTCCTTTCCGCTACAACTCTTGGTTCAGGAGTATTATCTTCGTCTCTCACATCAACAGGAGTTCTAAATTCAGGTTCAATAACTTCAGGTTTTGGTTCTATTAATATTGGAGACGACAGTATAACAACCACAGGAACTGCAAACCTAACTAATATAATCGGTACAAACGCAACAATCACTAATGCAACTACTACAAGTTTCTACACCACTTTGGCTAACATAATCACAGGAATCTTCTCTAATCTGACAACAACAACATTCACAGCGACAAACTCAACAACGA
>JBBTPZ010000020.1:0-15279 GCA_038065915.1 Patescibacteria group bacterium | reverse complement strand
GCGTTTTTTATCCCGCCTTGGCGGGATAAATCTGCGTTAATCTGCGGTCTTGTCGTAGACAAGAAGGGAAAGCCTTATTCCAAAGTTACGGCTGCTTTTTTGCCGAGTTCCTTGGGGAACACTCACTCATTCGCCTTGGTCTTCTCGACCTGATCACCTGTGTCGGTTTTCGGTACGGTTTTCATTTATTTAACCTTAGAGGTTTTTCTTGAAAGCTTGCTTTGTTTGATTCCCTTTGACGAATCTCAGGTTCTCCGCCTCGCTTAGAATTGACATTAAAGTCAGGTGCCCGGATTTGCCTAAGCACCTTCCTCACAAAGTAGACGCAAATCCAATAATGCGCCAAACATACTAAACTTCGTCACCCCATCGAAATAAATGAAAGTCACGGAATATTAACCGTGTGTCCATCGGCTCCGACTTTCGTCATAACCTTAGGACCGACTAACCCTTGGATGATTTACATTGCCAAGGAAACCTTGATCTTTCGGCGTTCCACTTTCTTAGTAGAATTGTGGTTACTCGTGCCAACATTATCTCTTCCGTACACTCCACCATGGGTCACCCCTTTGGCTTCACAGTAGAACGGAATGCTCTCCTACCAACATCTCGCCTACGGCGAGAACGCTGATGTTCGCAGATGGGCTCGCTTTCGCTCGCCTTCGCAGATGTTCGCTGATATTAAATAATATATCTGCGTTAATCTGCGCTTTTTTATCTGCGTTAATCTGCGGTCTTGTCGTAGACAAGATATTCCTCAGTTTCGGTATCACATTTAGCCCCGATTATTTGTGGCGCAAAATCTCTTAACGAGTGAGCTGTTACGCTTTCTTTAAAGGATGGCTGCTTCTAAGCCAACCTCCTCGCTGTCGGAGAAATTCCACCTCCTTATTTGCACTTAATGTAAATTTAGGGACCTTAACTTGAGATCTGGGCTGTTTCCCTTTTGACCGACGGAGCTTAGCCCCCGTAGTCTGACTGTTTAGTATTTTCTCGCCTCCGGCGAGAACGCTGATGTTCGCAGATGGGCTCGCTTTCGCTCGCCTTCGCAGATGTTCGCTGATATTAAATAATATATCTGCGTTAATCTGCGTTTTTTATCCCGCCTTGGCGGGATAAATCTGCGTTAATCTGCGGTCTTGTCGGAGACAAGATTTTCTGGTATTCGGAGTTTGATTGGTCTAGTGAGATTGCTCCCTATCCAGACCATCCAGTGCTCTACCCCCAAAAGATAAACTAAACGCTAGCCCTAAAGCTATTTCGGAGAGAACCAGCTATTACCAAGTTCGATTAGCTTTTCACTCCTACCCACAATTCATCCGATAGTTTTGCACGGCTAAACGGTTCGGGCCTCCCTTTGTCTTTCGACAAAGTTCACCCTGATCATGGGTAGCTCACCTGGCTTCGGGTCTTACATATACTACACCCGCAATAAAGCGGAACGCGCTTTTAACACTCGGTTTCCCTTAGACTCCGTCCTTTTGGGACTTAGTCAAGCAGTACATGTAAACTCGTTGGCTCATTCTTCAATAGGCACGCCGTAGAGGACATCACGCTAAGCGCGATGCAAATTTCTAATTTTTAATTTCTAATTTTTAATCAATAACCAATGAATTAATTTTTAAACATTGAAATATTGAAAATTTAATGAAAATTGATAATTGCAAATTGAAAATTCACATTGTACTCAATGTGATGCCCTCGCCGACTCCTTGTAGACATATGGTTTCAGGTCTATTTCACTCCCCTCTCCGGGGTTCTTTTCACCTTTCCCTCACGGTACTTGTTCACTATCGATCTCTAAGAGTATTTAGCCTTACCGGTTAGTTCCGGCAGATTCTCTCAAGCCATTCGTGTCTTGAGATACTCAGGAACATTAACAAAGAAGTGTGTAAAATTTCGTTTAAGGGGCTATCACCCTCTGGGGCCAAGCTTTCCAGCTTGTTCAACTATCCAACACATTTGTAACTTCTTTCATATAAATATGATATTAACGTCCTACAACCATCTCGCCTCCGGCGAGAACGCTGATGTTCGCAGATGGACTCGCTTTCGCTCGTCTTCGCAGATGTTCGCTGATATTAAAAAAATCTGCGTTAATCTGCGTTTTTTATCCCGCCTTGGCGGGATAAATCTGCGTTAATCTGCGGTCTTGTCGGAGACAAGAATTTGGGCTTTTCCCTTTTCGCTCGCCGCTACTAAGGGAATAACTATTGTTCTATTTTCCTCTGGGTACTGAAATGTTTTACTTCCCCAGGTATGCACTGAATAAATTCAGTATTGTGAGTTTGTCACAATGGGTTACCCCATTCGGAAACCTTCGGATCAAAGGTTGCTAGGCACCTCCCCGAAGTTTATCGCAGCCATGCCACGTCCTTCATCGCCTCTTAGAGTCAAGGCATCCACCATACGCCCTTATGTATTTCCTGTTAGGAACTACATAAACCACAATTTAATCTGTTAAATATTCGCCCGTGGCGAATTTCTGTTTGGCCTGTCTACTACAGACAAACAAGATTCAACAGAATTTTATTTTCTATGGAATATTTCTATTCCGCTAGATGAAAAATACTTTAAAATCCAGTGCCACGAAAAAGACACTCGGATTCTGCTTTTAAACTTAACTAATATTCATTTTTCAAAGGTCAGTCATTCGGTCGTTTTGACAAAAATAAAACCGTTCATATTTGAACGGCACAAAGATTGCGCACTGGCTATCTTCACCGCTCTTTTGGTTTATGTTTTGTCTTATTCATACTATAGTTAAAAAGTATATACGAAAGAAATTTTCTGTCAAATGCCAAAAAACCGAAAATGTGTATATTTTGTTGGTAAATTTGTCCTCGCCAAATGTGAGATGTAGATGAAAAAACAATCTCTTTATTTATTTGACAAAAAATTTGAATAGGAGCATATCAGTTTTAGATAAGTAGTATATTTAAATAACAAATAAAAGTGAGGTTTCTATGAAGATTTCAGAAATAACTAAAGACAATATCAGGATAGTGTTGCGTTTTAATTGTTATGAAAAACCTAGGGAAATAGCAGAAAAATATCCTGAGTTAATCCCCGAGATTTTGAAATATTGTCGTATTGGTGAATGTGCAGAAGTATTGAAACAAGTTCCAACTGAGAACATGGCACTTCAAATAGTTGAACAAAATTTCACATTTGCTCATTTTCTGGCAATAAGATTCCCCGAAATAGCTGTAAAAATAGTAAACATTATTACAGAAAATTCAGACAGAGCCAAAATCGAATTAAACACTCTTATTTCAAATCTTCCGCCTAAAACCGCATTAAATATTTTAAAAAATATTCCTAAATATGCTACTCACATTTTAGAATTGAGACCTGATTTGGAAAAAGAAGCAGAAAAAATCTTCAAATTGGAAGATTAGCAAAAATCGTTTGTCCTTATTACAAGGACAAACGATTTTTTTATTTATACTTAAAACCACTTTCTAATTCGCGCGAATTAGAAAGTGGTTTTTGTTTTTTATTTTATATTTAAAATTTAATTGGAAATTAGAAATTAGTTATTGGAAATTTAGTAAGAAAATAGCATTTTGAAAAATGCTATTTTCTCGCCTCTATAATTTCCTTCGCTACATTCTCCGGTACAATCGCATAGTGGTCAAACTCCATTGTTGAACTTGCACGTCCTTCCGTCATTGAACGCAATGAAGTTGTATATCCAAACATTTCTGAGAGAGGAACTTTTGCATGAATAACTTTCAAACCAACTCTTTCCTCCGAACCTTCAATCTGTCCTCTCTTTGAAGCAAGATTTCCTGTAATGTCTCCCATAAATTTATCTGGTGTGACAATTTCCAACTTCATAACCGGCTCAAGAATAACTGGCTTTGCTCTTTTTGTGGCATCTTGAAATGCTTGCGATGCCGCAATTTTGAAGGCAATTTCCGAAGAGTCAACTTCGTGGAATGAACCATCAAACAAATCCACGGATACATTTACAATTTTATAACCAGCTTGAATACCTCTATCCATCGCCTCACGAACTCCTTTCTCAACTGCTGGAATATATTCCTGTGGAATAACACCTCCTTTAATATTATTTATAAATTCAAGTCCTTCAAACCTCTTAATATTTCTTGCAAGTTTTTTATTTTTTTCTTCTTCTAACGGCATTGGTTTAACTCTAATTTTTACGTGTCCGTATTGTCCACGACCTCCGGTTTGTCTTATGTATTTATATTCCGCTTCTGCTTCGCCTGTTATTGTTTCTCTGTATGCAACTTGTGGTTTTCCTATATTTGCTTCAACATTAAATTCTCTTTTCATTCTGTCCACAATAATATCAAGGTGTAATTCTCCCATTCCTGAAATAATTGTTTCTGATGTTTCTTGGTCTGATTTAATTTTAAATGTTGGGTCTTCATCAGAAAGTTTTTTAAGTGCAATACCCATTTTTTCTTGGTCGGCTTTTGTTTTTGGTTCAATTCTTAAAGATACAACTGGTTCTGGAAACACAATTCTTTCAAGAATTATTGGCTTGTCTTCGTCACATAGAGTATCCGATGTTCTGGTATTTTTTAAACCAACAGCCGCTGCAATTTCACCTGCATAAACTTTTTTAACATCTTCTCTTAGGTTTGCATGCATCCTTAAAATTCTTCCGATTCTTTCTTTTTCTCCAGTCGTAGAATTGTATACATAGGAACCTGACTCAAGTGTTCCGGAATAAACTCTAAAATATGTTAACTGACCAACGAACGGGTCTGTTTGTAATTTAAAAGCGAGTGCTGAAAATGGTTCGTTATCATCTGATTTTCTTTCTATTTCTCCGTCTGTATTTGGGTCTATTCCTTTAATTGGAGGAACATCCAAAGGAGACGGCAAATAATCTACAACGCCGTCCAAAACGAGTTGAACTCCTTTATTTTTTAGTGCCGAACCTGTAAAAACAGGAACAATTAAACCAGCAATAACTGATTTTCTCAAAAGTTTTTTTAAAATATCAATACTGATTTCTTCACCTCCAAGATATTTAGTCATCATTTCCTCGTCGTTCTCAACAATTTTTTCTACAAGTTCATTTCTGTATTTTTGTGCATCAGCTTTCAATTCAGTCGGGATTTCACCTTCTCTTATGGTGCTCCCTAATTCTCCTTCAAAATAAAACGCTTTCATTTTTAAAAGGTCAACGACTCCAAGGTGTTTTTCTTCTTCACCGATTGGTATCTGCATTCTAACTGCATTTTTTGTTAATCTATCCAAAATTGTTTTGTATGACCTTTCAAAATTTCCACCAGTTCTATCAAGTTTATTTATAAAACAAATTCTTGGAACATGATATTTATCTGCCTGTCTCCAAACTGTTTCTGACTGTGGTTCAACCCCTGCAACCCCATCAAAAACTACAACACCACCATCAAGAACTTTTAATGACCTTTCAACCTCAACGGTAAAGTCAACGTGTCCTGGTGTGTCTATAATATTTATACGATGTTCAAGTTCTTTATTTCCTTTGTCATATGTTGGAGTCCAAAAACAAGTTGTAGCAGCAGAAGTAATTGTTATTCCTCTTTCTCTTTCTTGTTCCATCCAATCCATAATCGCTTTGCCTTCATGAACCTCCCCTATTTTATGAGATACTCCTGTATAAAAAAGCACACGCTCGGAAACTGTTGTTTTCCCCGCGTCTATATGTGCAATAATTCCTATGTTTCTAACTTTTTCTAATGGATAATCACGCATAAAAAATCAAAAATTAAATATCAAATATAAAAAATATAAATTAAAAATTTAGAAACGGGTTGTTTGTAATTTTGAATTTAGAATTTAGAAATTGTTTGTAATTTGGTGCTTGTAATTTGTAATTTAATTTTAATACCCAAAAACTTGTTAAAATTAATGACTACTCTGCTAAATAAAATTCATTCTAATTTTTACTTCTACCAACTAAAGTGAGCGAATGCCTTGTTTGATTCCGCCATTTTGTGTGTATTTTCTCTTTTCTTTACTGCTTCCCCCTCTCCTTTACTTGCAAGAATTATCTCGTCTCCTAATTTTTTGAACATTTTAGCTCCTTTCTTTGATTTTGCCGCTTCAATTATCCATCTCATAGACAAAGACAATCTTCTTTCTGGTCTAACCTCACGAGGAACCTGATAGTTTGCACCACCAATTCTTCTTGAACGAACTTCCATAAGTGGAGATGAATTTTTTATAGCATTTTCAAAAATATCAAGAGGGTTTGCTCCTTTTTCTTTTTCTTTTATATAATCAAAAGCATTGTAAACAATTTTCATTGCTATTTCCTTTTTACCGCTTTCCATTATATAACCAAGAAACTTTTCAACTTTCGCTGAATTATATATACGGTCTGGTGAGACTGGGTCTCTTCTTTTAATTGGTCGTCTCATAAAAAATAATTAAATCACTAAATCACTAAATCATAAAAACAAAATTTATTTACCTACTTTTGGAGTTTTTACTCCATATCTACTTCTAGCATTTTTTCTATTTTCAACCCCCGAAGCGTCTAATTTCCCTCTTACAATTGTATATCTAACACCAATATCCTTTACCTTTCCAGACCTCAATAAAACAACCGAATGTTCCTGGATTGTGTGTCCTATCCCCGGAATGTAAGCGGTTACTTCCAATCCGTTTGTAAGACGAACTCTCGCAATCTTTCTTATAGCAGAGTTCGGTTTTTTGGGTGTTTTTGTTGTTACTTTTATACAAACACCTCTTTTAAAAGGAGAAGGATAAAACACGGGTGTGTTTTTCTTTGTATTAAAACCACGCAAAAGAGCCACAGCTCTAGGTTTTTTAACCTGTTTTTTTCTTCCGCTCTTAATTAATTGGTTTATTGTGGACATCTTTATTAAAAAAACACCGTTCGGTCAATACACCGAACGACATATACTTTAATATTTTTAACAATAAAAAGCAAGGATTTAATAGATAAACCTCTATTAAATCGTTATTCCTGTTATAAGTGAAAAAACCAAGTGAACAAGGGGCAATATAAATTTCCACAAAAAGAAGATGAATATAAATGCAAAAACGGGCCAATATCTCTCAAAAAAATCTTTTACAAATAGATATTTACTTGATAGAAAATTGAAAAGAATTTTTGAACCATCCAATGGTGGAATTGGAATTAAGTTAAAAACCCCTAAAATTATGTTTATAACAACAATCAGAGCAAAAACATCAACAAATGGGGATGGGAAAAAATTATACGCAACATTGAAACGAATTAAAATACCAAAAATTATAGCGAGCAAAAAATTTGACCCGGGACCAGCGACCGCAACAATTGCATCTCCATATTTATGTCTGATATTGTAAGGATTATAAGGAACTGGTTTTGCCCAACCAAAAATAAAACCACCAAGTGAGTATGTTATGAGCGGAAAAATAAAAGAGCCAAACAAAGACAGGTGAGCAAAAGGATTTAGGGTCAAACGACCAGCCAAACGAGCTGTTGGGTCTCCTAATTTATCTGCAGAGTATCCGTGAGAAAACTCGTGTATGACAACAGAAAAAATTAATATTATTATTGAAAAAAGTGTGTCCATGATATTAAATTAAAATTAAGTATGGTTATTTTGCAAAATAATAATACTTATGTTAACATAGTTAGACATTATAAAAAATCATTGTTCCAAGAAGACATTGTTTGATTTTATGTTTTTAAAAATACAAAATATTATGGATTCAAATGCTCAAAATAGGATTAAAGCCGACACGATTTTTTAAAATCTCTGACTTAAAAACCTCTGGGAGAGGTTTTTAAGAAAAGTGCTTGGATTTATTCAAATTTTGAGATTTTAAAGTCAGAGCATTTGAATTTAGTGATTTAATGAATTTATTATGGCAAGAAAATGTGCAGTAACCCCAAAGGAAAGCAAATCTTCCTACGGGGCAAGTTGGTAAGAGTTAATTTTTTATATATAAAAAATATTTATGGCTAGACGATGTCAAATTACAGGGAAAAGTTCAAAAATTGCTGGTGGATACAGCAACAGAACTCGTGCTACCCAATTTAACCCTGTTGGGACAAAAAGAAGAAAGGCGAACCTTAAAAACAAAAGGATTTTTGTTCCTGAAATAAATAAAACAATTAATGTTGTGCTTTCAACAAAAGCGATTAAAACAATACAAAAGAACGGCGCGTACGCTGTTCTTAAAAAAGCTGGGGTAATTTAAAAATTTTCTTGAGTGTCAGAAATTGAAGAGATTATGCCTTTAACCTTTTCTGCTAATTCTTTGTAACCAATTGGTTTTAGAGAAAATCCATTAATTTCAGCTTTCTTTATTTCCTCCCTCCTATTATTAGGGCCGCAAACTAAAAGGATTGGTATTTTTGATAATTTTTTATTATCACTACAACGAATTTTTTGTACCAATTTTAGGCCATCCATTTTTGGCATATTTAGGTCCGTGATAACAAAATTAATAGAGCTGTCTTTCTGAAGTTTTTCTATTGCGCCCTCCCCATCACAAGCCGTCACACAAGAAAATCCTGAAAATGTTAAACCCCTATTTATTAGGTCTCTGGAATTTTCTTCATCATCCACAACCAAAATTTTTAATTTAATGTCCATTTTTACTCCTTATTTATATTGTTTAAAGAACTTTATTATTAAAATACTCCTTTTGCCTATTTTTGCAAGTTTTTTGATTTGTTCTTATTTTTGGTTTTCTAAGTCCTGCTTAATCTATTCTCTTATTCGTGCGAATAAGAGAATAGATTTTAATTTTTAATATAACAAATAAATTTAAAAGTTACTGAACTAAGTTTAAAGATTCTCCATCGGTTTCAAAAATTATTGTTCCGTTTTCAGAGGTTCTTAAAATCTTTATGCCGAACTCATTCAGTAAATCAATCACTTCTTTATTCGGATGCCCGTATTTATTATCTGCGCCAACAGATATTACCGCGTATTCGGGCGAAACAAATCCTATAAAAGATTTTGACGAGGAAGTTTTTGAACCGTGGTGCCCAACTTTCAAAACATCACTATTCAATTTTTCTCCATCAGTTGAGACAAGATATTCTTCAATTTTTTGTGGAGAATCGCCTGTAAATAAAAATTCTATGTCCCCATAAACAAGCTGTGCAATAATAGACGCATCATTTGTGTCTATTCCGGAGACATCTCTATCTGGAAATAAAATTTTTAAATAAACACCGTTGTCTAAATTTAAAACCATTCCTCTTCTTGCTAAAATTTGTTCGGATTTTTCTTTCTTAACCAAATCTTTCAAAAATTTATAAGTATCCGTATCAGAAATTACTCCGGGTTCAATAAATTTAGAAATTTCATACCCATCAAAAATTGCCGAGAGTCCGCCTGTGTGGTCTTGGTCCGGATGCGTTGCTATAACGATATCAATGGACCTATCAAAAAACGGCATCACTTTTGATAGTTCTCTCAAAACTTTTTTGTCGGGTCCTCCATCTATAAGAATTTGATTACCGTTTGGTGTTTCTATAAATATCGCATCGCCTTGTCCAACATCAATAAATACTATTTTCAGTTTATCTTGATTTTCTTGAGCGAAAACGGTAGACCAAATAAAAAAATTAACAAGAATCAACAAAAGCAGAATAATAAATTTTAAATATTTTTGAATACTTTTGTGTGTTTTCATAAATTAAAATTTAAAAAATCAACAAAACAAAAAAGAACTCTGAGCTATTCTAATGTTCTTAAGAACATTAGAATAGCTTTTCCTCTCGGTGTGAGTTTGTGACGGACTGATGTGAAATCTTCTTTTTTTAACAATGTACCAGCATTCAAAAGTCTGGAAGTATGGGCAGATATTGTTTTAAAATTAACATCCAGTTCTTCGGAAATATCAAAAATGGACAAATTTGGCTTTTTAGCTAAAAGTTCCAAAATTTGAATTCTTCTATAATTTGAAAACCCCCTAACAATTCTCTCGAGTTTTTTATATGTATTATTTTCCATAAATTTAAAATAAATTAAATAGTAAAAAACGATTTTAAAATATAAAACATTTTTATTTTATCTCAGAATTATTTTATCACATTATTCTAATGTTCTTAAGAACATTAGAATAAGATTATATAAAAATACAAAAATAGAAAATCAAAAAATATTTTTACGGGCAATTTCTTCCTTTTTGTTTTTATTTATCAAGAACAAAACTATTCCATAAATTATATACACAAAAATCATTAAAATTAACGAAAAATTGTTTATCTGAATTGACGAAAAAGATATGCTAGCAAAAAAGTTTACTATTTTTAACTCATAATCCAATAATAGAAATGTTATGAAGGAAAATGGAAAAGAAATTGCTGAACTTAAAAAACCAACAACGCCAGATATAAAACCAAAAAACATTGTTAGAGGAATAAATGGAAGAATAAGCAAATTTACAGGCAAAGACAAAATGGAAAGATTTCCCATTTTGTATAAAATCAGGGGCAAAACAAAAAGTTGTGTCGCTATCACAGAGACAACAAGTTCGCGAAATTGAAATTTTGTAGTTATAAATTTGAAATATTTATAAATTCTTGGTGAAACATACAAAAGTCCGAGCGTCGCCATAAAAGATAACTGAAAGGAAGAATCAAAGGCCAAAATTTTAGGATTTTGTATTATCATAATAACGCCAGCAATTAAAAGCGCGCGAAGTGCGTCATATTCTCTTCCTGTAATACGAGCAATAATAACAAGAATTGCCATAATTCCTGCTCTGACTGCCGTTGCCGAAGCCCCTGTCATTAAAACAAAAAATATTATCGCGATACCACCAAAAGAAAATTTAAAAACATTTGGAAGAAAACTAAAAACACGCATTATTGCTTCAGAAACAATTGTCACATTATAACCAGACAAAACAACTATGTGCGCTATTCCAGTTTTCCTAAAATTATCTTGAAGTTTCTCTCCTAAAGATTCCTGCGCGCCAACGGTCAAACCACCTAATAAAGATGCGTGCGGTTCCGGTATTATTTTTTTAATACTTTTCAAAAAAGAATTTTTTATATCAAACAAAATCTCTTTTATATAATTGCCTTGATTTTTAGATTTCAATTCTATTTCTGGACGAAACATTTGATAAAATATCTTGTCTTTGGAAAGATAGGAAACATAATCAAATTCCCCGTTGTTACTTGTGAAATTTTTCGGCTTAATAAGAATACCTTTTGAAACAATCTTGTCGCCGTATTCAAATAAAGATGGTGGGTTTGTAATTATTAAAATTTTATCTTCTGCCTTGGTTTCTTCGTTCAAAAAAATAATTCTATCCAATTTAATCGTAAATTTTATGCTTTTCTCTTTTTCTATTGGCTCATCGATAATTATTCCTTCGGCCGTAATTTTTTGTTCAGTTAAAGAATCTAAAACTTCATTACTTTTATATCTATCATATAAAGCAAATCTAAATGCACCCAAACTAAAAAATAAAATAAACATTGCGACAAAAAGAACATCCATGTTTTGTTTACAAAACAAAAAATAAAAAATAAAAACAAGAAAAGATAGTAAAATTAAAAATAATAAAAAATATGAGCCAAAATCAAAAAAGGAGCGAAAGAATACTCCTAAAACAAAGCTAATTATTAAAACATAAAAAATTTTTGTTTTTAATGTCTCCATTCATCTATAATTTTATTTTCATCTTCTTTATTAATTGATTTTCTGAACTTTACATTTTTTTTTCCTTTCACACGATTTTCACATTCTTTCCATGTTTTATGTTTTTCTATAATTCCATTGACCATACTTAAATATGAGTACGCCATGACATTTTTTTTATTATTTTTATTTATATCGTTTATACCAAAATCAAGAATGTTTTTGTTATATTTATCAATCGTTCCTTTGTATAAAGCGGGTTTCTTCTTACCTGCAAAAGTAGTTGCTATTTCATCAGTTCTTTCGTTTCCAAATATTCCACTATGACCCGACAATAAATTCCATTTGATATTAGAATCACTAACTTCTTTAAGTTCTTCCCATAAGTCCTTGTTCAAAATTGGTTTTTTATTAACTCCAATCCAACCCTTTAAAATCCAACCGTGAATCCATTTTGTTATTCCATTAATTACATAGCTTGAGTCCGTATAAATCGCAATGTTAGAGTCGGGAAATTCCTCCCTTGCTTGCTTGATAGATTCTATGACAGCGGTCATCTCCATTCTGTTATTTGTGGATTTTTTTTCAAAACCACCCATCTCCAAAATTTCTTTTTTGTTTGAAACAATAATTGCCCCCCAGCCAGCCGTCCCCGGATTTCCTAACGCTGAACCATCTGTAAAAATAATTATATTATTATGCATTTGAAAATTTTAACATTACAGAAACAAAATAAAAAGCGGATGTTAATCCGCTTAAATTTCGAGAGCCTTAACAAGCTATCAGCTACTTAAAACTTTTGCTTTGTCGTGGTTATATTTCACACCAACAATCAAAGCCGAACCAATAATAGACGTTGCAACAAAAACCCATTTCCCAAAACGTAGGTGTGTCTCTTTACCGCTCCCGGAACAAGTTATATCATCGTGGTAAGAAAGGGTCTCCCCGTTTGTTCTTGAGTGAAGAAATGATAAATCATTTTCTTCAGTTTTAACATTATTGCCACAAACGCTACAAACTCTCTTTTTTAAAAAATCTTTCACAATACCTCCTGTAGAAAATGAATAAAATGAACATATTTCCCTTAAATGATACCACCAACACTAAAAAATGTCAACAATTCTCAACCTCAACTGTGGAAAATTTCTAAAGTTAGATTTTTCTATGTTTGCAACTAAATTTATTTTTTCGTCTTTTTTAATACTTGTCTCAAAATCATCGGGGGACGAAAAAAAACTAATCGCCTCTATTTTGTTGCCCTTGGAATTTAAAAACTCTAATTTCAGGTGTTCTTTATTTTTTCCAAAGGTTAAAACATCGTCTATTTTTAATTTATTAAAAATGAAAAGTGGTTTTAAATTTCCTTCTCCAAATGGAGACATTTTTTCTATTTGCGAATAAGTATCCGAATTTATATCGTCCACAGATAATTCCCCATCCAAAAAAATTTCTTCTCCCGCCAGTGCGGGCAGGTTTATTTTTTTCTCACCTGTCTGCGCAGACAGGCTATTTTTTACTTTTAATTTTTCAATTGCATTTATTAATTCCTCTTCAAGAAAATGTATTTTTTCATTATAAACAGAAAAACCGCCCGACAAAGAATGCCCACCATATTCAATAAAGATTTCGTTCTTCATTTCTGACATAAGTTCAACAAGGTCAATTGTTCCGTCAGACCTGCAAGAGCCCTTTATAACCGAATTTTCATCTCTTCCCCATAAAAATACTGGTTTCCTATAATCTTCAACCAAACTATTACAAGCAAGCCCGACTAGTCCCGGGTTCCATCTTGGGTCGCCAATAACAATTATTGGTTTGTCTTTTCTGTGTTTATAAGTTTTTTTTATTTCTTTAACTATTGAAGCTACTACACCTTTTCTTTCGTTGTTTATTTTATCCAAATGCGTTGATAATAAATCGGCTTCTATTTCGTTATCTGTTGTTAAAAGTTTGAATGCTTCCATTGGAACATCCATTCTTGACGCGGCATTTATGCGCGGGCCTATCATAAAACCAATATCATCTTCGGTTAGTTTGTCTTGGTCGACTTTAATTTTTTTAAGAAGTTTTACTAAACCAGCACGAGGAGATTTTCTTAATACTTTCAAACCATAATATGCGAGCGTTCTATTTTCACCCATCAGTGGAACCATATCTGCAATTGTTGCCATACCAACCATATCAAGAAGCCATTTCTCCCAACCTTCTTTAATTTCAAATAATTTATTTTCATTTCCCTTTTTTATTAATGCTTGAATTAATTTAAAAATAACACCAGCACCACAAAGGTTTTTAAATGGGTATTCGTCATCTTTTTGTTTTGGATTTAAAACCGCATGTGCGTTGAGATTGTGTCCATTCTGTAAATGGTGGTCTGTGATTATTACATCAATACCAAGTTCATTCGCTAAATCAACTTCTTTTACATTTGTTATTCCACAATCAATTGTTATGAGCAATTTTGTATTTTCTTCTGCAAATTGTTTTATGGCAGATTTGTTTAAACCGTATCCTTCTTTGTTTCTGTGTGGAATATAGTTTATAAAATTTTCATATTTAATTTTTTTAAAAAAATCATGAAATGCAACCGCCCCAGGAATTCCATCCATGTCGTAATCACTAAAAATAACGATCTTCTCATTATTTTTTATTGCTTCTAAAATTCTTTGGACTGCTTTTTTCATCCCTTTCATCAAAAACGGATCATGAGTATGATTTTCATAATTTAAATTTAAAAAATCTTCCGCGTCTTTTGCGGTTTTTATTCCTCTGTTTGATAAAAGTATGCGAGTTAGCCCCGGATAATTCTGTAATTCTTTTTCTGTTTTTTCGTCCAATTTTTCAGAAACTTTGTATTTCATATTCGTGATTATAACATAATTCAAAAGCTCTTAATGAGTTTTTGAATCCATAATTTTTTTGTTTTATCATTAAACAAAATATTGTTATACTTATTTATATGAATAATTGTTTATTTTGTAAAATAATAAAAGGAGAAATTCCTTGTGCAAAGGTTTATGAGAATAAAAAATTTTTTGCATTTCTTGATATAAATCCGCTCAACCCAGGTCATACACTTTTAGTTCCTAAAAAACACACAGAATGGGTCAATGATTATGAACCGTTTGGAGAATATTGGGAAATTGCTAGAAAATTATCAAAAGTAATTCAGAAAGCTCTCAGTCCAGTATTAATTTCCTATGTTGTTTATGGACTTGGAATTTCTCATGCCCATATTCATTTAATACCAAAGTTTGAAAACGACCAACACCCCCAAGGGCCAAACCCAGAAAAAATCTATAAATACAAAGATGGTGAAATGAAAGATGTCGTAGAAAAAATTAGGAAAGAATTAAGATAGTATCTTATAGATAAAAGCTATTCTAATGTTCTTAAGAACATTAGAATAGCTTTTATTTTATTATTTTAGAAAGTTGTCGGGCAAGACCTAACGGCTTGACCAAAGGACACCCTGTTTCTGCTATAGCGGAAATAGGGTGTCCATTTTCACTTGGAAGCTCAGCTTCCAAGTGAGGTTTTTTAATTTAATCAAAAAACATACATAGGAGTATACATAGGAGTTTCCTATGTAGAATTTCTGTACCTAAAACACAACCTTGGCATTGGCCGGGGATAACCCACGGAAAACTTTGAAAGGTCGCCCTATCTCTGCTATAGCAGA
>JBBTPZ010000019.1:5118-10921 GCA_038065915.1 Patescibacteria group bacterium | reverse complement strand
AAAAATGCCCATAATGGCATTTTTCATCCCTTTTTATTTTTTTAAAAAAAATGCCCATAATGGCATTTTTCATCCCTTTTTATTTTTTTTATATTAAAAAATCCGTCCTTGGGCGGGTTTTTACGCAAGTAATTAAATTTTGTTTGTAATCGGTTTTTTAGGTGCTATTGATGACCCCCACAAGTTTTCAGGTGATGAATCAATAACAACTGACTTATTATCTTGAAGGGTTTTGTTTAGCAATTGTGTTTTTAAAAATGATACAGTTTTGACCAAGGCATATTTTTAAAGTAGAATAGAGCCATAATGTTACAATCAAAATTATCTACAAAAACAAAAAGAGAAGCGCCTAAAGATGAAGTATCTAAAAATGCGGAACTCCTTACAAAAGGTGGTTTTATATTTAAAGAAATGGCGGGAGTTTATTCATATCTTCCACTTGGGTATCGCGTGCTAACTAAAATAAATAATATTATTCGCGAAGAAATGGATGCAATTGGAGGACAGGAATTATTTTTATCTGCACTACAAGACAAGGGTTTGTGGGAACAAACAAACAGATGGAGTGATGATGTTGTTGATATTTGGTTTAAAACAAAATTAAAAAGTGGAAGTGAGTTGGGGTTAGGATTTACACACGAAGAACCACTCACAAGAATAATGAAAGAGCATATTTCTTCTTACAAAGATTTACCTACTTTTGTTTATCAAATACAAACAAAATTTAGAAATGAAGTTCGCGCAAGAAGCGGACTTATGAGAGGAAGAGAATTTTTGATGAAGGATTTATATTCATTTTGTAAGGATAAGGAAGAGCAGGAAAATTTTTATGAAAAAGCGAAGAATGCATATATAAAAATTTTTGAAAGAGTTGGTTTAGGAAATAAAACATATATTACATTTGCTTCCGGTGGCTCATTTTCAAAGTATTCTCACGAATTTCAAACTGTGATATCAAACGGGGAAGATGAGATATATTTATGCGGTGGCTGTAAAAAGGTGGCTGTAAATAAAGATATTTGGGAAGAACAAAAAAAATGTCCTGAATGTGGCAGTAAATCATATATCGAAGAAAAATCAATTGAGGTTGGGAACATATTTAATTTGGGAACGAAATTTTCAGAATCAATCGGTCTTTATTATAAAGACAACGAAGGTAATTCAAAACCGGTTGTTATGGGTAGTTATGGGATAGGCCCAGGGAGAGTGATGGGAACAATCGTTGAAGTAATGTGTGATGAAAAAGGTATTGTTTGGCCTGAATCAGTTGCTCCGTTTAATGTTCATCTTATTGTTGTTGGAGATGATAAAAAAACTAAAAAATCCGCAGATGATTTATATGAGGAATTGGAACAAAAAAAAGTTGATGTGTTATACGATGATAGGGAAGTTAGTGCTGGTCAGAAATTCGCTGACTCGGATTTAATTGGAATTCCGATTAGAATTGTTGTTAGTGATAAAACATTGAAAGAAAATAAATTTGAATTCAAAAAGAGAAATGAAGATAAAAGTGAGTTGATAAACAAAAAACAATTATTCGAGAAATTTAAATAGTTTTTGTCTGCCGTAGGCAGACTCCACAACTTTAAAATCTCTTAACGATATTTTAAAGAGTAGTGCCAGATTTTAATCCATAACTTTACATTTTGATTTTTACATTTTTAATTTTTTTATTATGCCTTCTTTTAATAAAAAATTCATCCTGTTAGATTCTACTTCGCCCGGAAGGGCAAAGCAGGAATCCGCCGTAGGCGGATTATTTAACATGGTAAACAATAAAATATTACCGTTTTTATCAAACGATATAGGTATTGATTTAGGGACAACGAATACTTTAGTTTATTTGAGAGGGAAAGGAATTGTTATAAACGAACCTTCCGTTGTTGCTGTAAATCAAAAAACTGGTCAGGTTGTTGATATCGGCCACGGAGCTAAAAGAATGTTGGGCAGAACACCCAGTCATATTATTGCTATAAGACCGCTTGTGGACGGCGTGATATCCAATTTTGAAGTTACCGAGGAAATGCTTTCTTATTTGATAAAAAAAACACAAGACAAAGTTTCAAAAAAAATACTTGGCCCGAGAGTTGTTGTTGGTGTTCCATCTGGAATAACAAATGTCGAAAGAAGAGCGGTACAAGATGCGACAAAAAATGCGGGAGCCAGAGAAGTATATATAGTTGAAGAACCAATCGCGGCGGCTATGGGAATAAGATTACCAATTCATGACCCATTTGGGAGCATGATTATAGACATTGGTGGTGGAACTTCGGATATGGCAATTCTTTCTATGAACGGAGTTGTTGTCTCAAAAAATATAAAAATAGCAGGTGATCGTTTTGATAATGATATAATTTCATATATTCGCGATGAATTCAAGATTCTTATTGGAGAAAGAACTGCGGAAAATTTAAAAATTAGTATTGGGTCAGTAATAGGAGGGAACTCTCGTTTGGAAAAAGCAGTGAAAGGAAGAGATTTGATAACTGGATTACCAAAGGAAGTTATTATAACGGACTCAGATATTAGAGAAGCGTTGTCGCATTCAATTAGTAGTTTTATGGAATCAATAAAAGATGTATTGGAAATTACTCCGCCGGAAATTTTATCAGATATTATGCATAGAGGAATTTTTCTAGTGGGGGGTGGAGCATTGTTAAAAGACCTGGATATATTATTAAGTAATTATTTGAAAATTCCTATTTTTATTGCGGATGACCCATTAACAGCAGTGGCCAGAGGAACAGGTGTTCTTTTTGAAAGATTGAATGACTTTGACGCTATTTTAATCCACGATAAAGATGAATTACCTCTTCAAAAATAGAAAAAATGCTATTAAAAAATTACCAAGACCATTTTTAGTGGTTTCTGTTTTTGTCGTTATTATAATTTTATTGAATTTTTTATCGCCACACGCATTATCCGGAACGGTGCAATGGATAGGCACTCCGTTTTGGTCTTTTGGAGAAAGTGTTCGCGATGTTATTTATAGCACATCTAATTTTTTTAAAACTAAAAATTCATTAATTTCTGAAAATAAATCTTTACGAGAAAAAAATACAAAATTGAAAATGAATCTTTTGAATCAAGAGGCAATTATAAAAGAAAATAAAAAATTAAATGAAATATTAAACAGAGACAAAAATAAAAATATTATTTTAGGATATGTAATTTCATGGCCACCTTCTTCCCCGTATGACACATTGATTATTGATGTTGGAATGAATCAAGGTGTAGAAAAAAAAGATAAAGTATTTTTTAACGATTTAGTTATTGGAGAAATTTATGATGTTTTTGACCACACATCTCTCGTTTATTTATTTTCAACGAATGGTTCCAAGTCAGATGTGGTGTTAAATGAAAAAATTCCAGTTACTGCGGAAGGAATAGGCGGTGGAAATTTTATTATAAAACTTCCAAAAGGTATTGATGTAAAAAATGGGGATAAAATATTATTACCGGATACAAATGTAAGTCCTTTCGGAATCGTTGAATATGTGGAAACTAAACCATCCGATGCATTTCAAAATGTTTTTTTTAGAAGCCCATTCAATATATTTGATATAAAAGAAGTTCATGTTTTAAACGAAGGATAATTCACCCAGCACCACTTTTATGGAACAATTTTTTACTGAGTGGTTTTATATCATTTTGTAAATATTGAAAATAATTTTTAATATGAAAGACCAAAAATTGAAATTGTTATTTTGTAAAAGTAGTGCTGGATAAAAAATATTATGATTAGATTTTTTATAGATATAATTTTGTTTTTAAGTATTTTTATTTTCCCATGGTGGATTAGTTTGTTTTTAATATTGTTCTGTATACTTATTTTTGATAATTTTTATGAGTCACTTATTTTTGCTTTTTTTATTGATTCTGCATACAGCTTTAGTTTATTCTCAAACATTAATTTCTTCTTCGCAGTTTCTATCCTTGTTTCTATATTTTTTGTTTTTTCTTATTATATGAAAAAAATAATTAAATTTAATTTTTTTAGATAATTTTTATGTTTTTTTTATCAAAAAAAAGAAAGACCAAAAAACCGAAATACAGTGATATAGATCCAGATGAAATTTTTGCTGATTCTCACAATTTTCCTAAATTTGATAAAAGTCAATTTGAAGGCCGTCTTGAAAAACCAATTAGCAAAAAAAGTATATTTAATTTAGGGATTGTTTTATTAATAATATCTCTTGTATTTATTTCTAAAATATGGATTTTGCAAATCGAAAAAGGTGAAAACTATCTCATTGAGAGTGAGCAAAATCATTTAAAAAAGACGATAATATTTGCAAAAAGAGGAGTTATGTATGATAAGAATAAAGAATTGCTCATTTGGAATACAAAAAAAGAAACCGAAGATTTTTATTTAAGAAAATATACAAATCTTGGCGGTTTCTCGCACTTACTTGGATTTATAAATTATCCACTAAAAGATAGTAATGGATTTTATTATCAAGAAGAGATTATTGGCATGAGTGGCGCAGAAAAATTTTTCAACGAACAAATAGGAGGAACAAATGGTTCAAAAATATCTGAAATTGATGCGTTAATGAATATAAAATCAGAAAGTACCGTGTGGTCTTCAATTGATGGCGAAGATGTTATGTTATCAATAGATTCAAGAATACAAAATAAATTATATGAGAATATAAAAAATCTTTCTCAAAATGTTGGGTTTAGTGGCGGAGCCGGAGTCATCATGAATATTAAGAACGGAGAAATTATTGCTATTACAAATTATCCGGAATTTGATTCTCAAATCATATCCGAAGGCGCCGAAAAAGAAAAAATTAAAAGTTTTGTAAATAACCCCAACAAACCATTTCTTGATAGGGTAAATGCAGGATTATATACACCCGGTTCAATTGTAAAACCTTTTATTGCCATCGGTGCTCTCAATGAAAATATTATAAAACCAGAAACTAAAATATTAAGCACAGGTCAGATAGAAATACAAAATCCATATGATTCAACTAAAAAATCAGTTTTTAAGGACTGGAAAGCACACGGATGGGTTGATTTAAGACAGGCGTTGGCGGTTTCTTCAAATGTTTATTTTTATGAGATTGGCGGCGGTTTTGGTGGTCAAAGAGGTTTAGGAATTGAGAAAATAAATTCCTATGTAAAAGCTTTTGGTATAGGAAAAGAAACTGGAATTAATCTTTATGAATCAAAAGGAATTATTCCAAGTCCAGAGTGGAAAAAAGAAAATTTTGACGGAGAAGTTTGGAGATTGGGGGATACTTACAATACTGCGATAGGACAGTATGGTTTTCAAGTAACGCCAATTCAGATGGTTAGAGCTATTGGAGCGATTGCTAATAATGGATGGATAGTTACACCGACAGTTTTATTTGGTGACCAAATTAATCTAAAAAAAATACCAATTGATATTCCTCAAAAATTCTTCGATATTGTTAAGGAGGGGATGAGAGAGTCCGTTTTATCTGGTACGGCAAAAGGATTAAATATATCTAATTTTAATATTGCCGCTAAAACAGGAACTGCGGAATTGGGTTCTATCAAAAAATCGGTGAATTCGTGGGCAGTTGGATTTTTTCCTTATGAAAATCCAAAATATGCTTTTGCAATGGTTATGGAAAAAGGACCGAGGGATAATGTGATAGGGTCTGTTTTTGTAATGAGAGGATTGTTTGATTGGATGATTCAAAATACTCCGGAATACATCAAATGAAAAATGCCCATAATGGCATTTTTCATCCATAATTCAAACGCTCTTAATGAGCGTTTGAATCCATAATTTATTTGTTTTTAAAACGCTCTTACTTTAAAACCT
>JBBTPZ010000019.1:4751-5018 GCA_038065915.1 Patescibacteria group bacterium | reverse complement strand
TTGAGCGTTTGAATCCATAATTTATTTGTTTTTAAAACGCTCTTACTTTAAAACCTCTGAATGAGGTTTTAAAGAATCGTGTCGGTTTTAATCCTATTTTGAGCGTTTGAATCCATAATTTATTTGTTTTTAAAACGCTCTTACTTTAAAACCCCTAAATTAAAAACCTCCGAATAAGGTTTTTAATCCTTGGTGTTTTTTTGTGTGAGCTTTTAAAGAATCGTGCCAGTATTTAAATCCAAAATGTTTTTATGATTTTAACTTGTC
>JBBTPZ010000019.1:0-4651 GCA_038065915.1 Patescibacteria group bacterium | reverse complement strand
CCGTAGTGAGCTTTGCTCTACTACTGGGATGATTTTACTTGTCCCGTAGTGAGCTTTGCTCTACTACTGGGATGATTTTACTTGTCCCGTAGTGAGCTCTGCTCTACTACTGGGATGGTCTTGTGAGTTGTCCACTTCCTTGACTTTTCTTTCTTTGCGTATATTATAGTTAAACCCTAAAAGAACCCCTTTTCAGGACGGCACACAAAATGTGTCTTTTAAAAAATAATTTATGGAAGACAAATATTATTTAACAAAAGAAAAACTAAACGAACTTAAGAAAGAATACGAATATTTGATTGGTACAAAAAGAGAAGAAATTGCTGTAGACCTTGAAAAAGCAAAATCTCTTGGTGACCTAAAAGAAAACGCTGAATATCATGAGGCAAGAGCAAATCAAGCTATAATTGAAGAAAGAATTGCTAAATTAAATTTGATATTAAAATCGGCCACTGTTGTAACTCACAAAAAAGTTGGGGTTGTTGGTATTGATACTATAGTTGTTGTTAAAAAAGATAAAGACCCAAAAGAAAAAGAATTTCATATTGTTGGTTCAGAAGAAACAAATCTTGGCGCAAGTAGAATATCCCACAAATCTCCCCTCGGGTCAGTTTTAATGGGAAAAAAGAAAGGTGACAAAGTTAAATGTTGCACACCCGGTGGCAGTGTTGAATATACCATTTTGGACTTGAAATAATCAACATTTTCTAAATAGAATAAAAATTTTAAATAAGCTATACTGTAAATGTATAGTTTATTTTGTTTTTACTAGAAATTTAGATAAAAAACGCAAAAGACATTAAACAAATTTTCTGAAAGAAAATTTAAAACTAATTGTTTATCTGCCAACGGCAGATTCCACAATTTTACATTTTGAGATTTGCATTTTTAATTTTTATATATGGCATCTTTGGAAGAATTAAAAAACGAGAGAATAAAAAAACTTAAATTATTACGAGAAAAGGGAATTAATCCTTATCCGGCAATTACGAATAGGTCTAATGTTATTTCAGACATTTTATTTTTGTTTGATAAATTTGAAGGTAAGAGCATTTTTGTTGCTGGAAGAATTGTTGCATTAAGAAAACATGGTGGGTCTACTTTTTTTGATATTTTTGATGGGAGCGGAAAGATTCAGGGTTTTTTAAAACAAGATGAAATCAGCGATGAGTCATACAAACTTTTCGATGAAACAATAGATAGAGGAGATTTTGTTGAAATTAAAGGTGAACCATATACAACAAAAAGTGGTGAGAAAAGTATTTTGATAAGAGAATGGAATATTTTAACAAAAAGTTTGAGACCAATACCGGAAGATTGGTTTGGTCTTAAGGACGAAGAAGAAAAATTAAGAAAAAGATATTTGGATATTCTTCTCAATAAAGATGTCAGAAAGATGGTTGAAAAAAAATCCGTATTTTGGAATTCAATTAGGGAATTTTTGCTTGAAAGAAGTTTTATTGAAGTTGAAACTCCAACTCTTGAGATAATTGCTGGTGGTGCAGATGCTAAACCTTTTATGACTCATCATAATGCTCTTGATATTGATGTTTATTTAAGAATTTCAATGGGAGAGTTGTGGCAAAAAAGATTAATGGTCGCTGGTATAGAAAAAACATTTGAAATTGGAAGGCAATTTAGAAATGAAGGGATGGATGTAGAACATTTACAAGATTACACACAGATGGAATTTTATTGGGCGTTTGCTGACTATCAAAAAGGAATGCAACTTGTTGAAGAGCTTTATAAATATGTAGCTGAAAAAACTTTTGGGACATTACAATTCAATATAAAAGGTCATAAAATTGATTTGGATAAAAAATGGGAAAGATATGATTATAGGGATACTGTAAGAAAATTTACTGGCATTGATGTTTTGGAAACTACGGTTAAAGAAGTTGAATCAAAATTACAAGAATTAAAAATTGATTATGATAAAAAAGGTTTTAACCTAAACAGAGCTATAGATAATTTGTGGAAATATTGTAGGAAAAAATTGATTGGCCCCGGATTTGTAGTTGGAGTTCCCAAAGAAGTTTCACCACTTGCAAAATCAGATGAAAAAGAACCCCGAATCACACAAAGATTTCAACCAATAATTGCAGGAAGTGAGTTAGGAAATGGTTTTTCAGAATTAAATGACCCACTCGACCAAGCCGAAAGATTTAAAAAGCAAAATGATTTAAGAGAAGCAGGAGATGAAGAGGCACAAATGTATGATAAGGACTTTGTTGAGGCCTTAGAGTACGGGATGCCACCGACATGCGGGTTTGGTATGAGTGAAAGATTCTTTGCATTTTTAATGAATAAACCAATTCGTGAGACACAAATATTTCCACTAATGAAACCGGAAGAGAATCAAGAAATCAAGAAATCAAGAAAGCAATAAAGCAAGAAAGTAAAAAAGTTTACCCCATAGCTCAACTGAAAGTTGATGGTACTGGGGCAAGAAACCCACAGCCCCACTTTCTTATAATAAACCATAAATTTTACTTTAAATTTTGTAACTCTTTTCCAATTTTGTAACACTTTATCTTTTCTAGAAAAGTGGAGCTGGGTCCTCAAAAAATATAGTCGTTTCACTCCTTATTTTTTGGGAAATAAAAAAGAGCCGAGTAATCGGCTCTTTTGCTTTAAAACTAAGATGTGAAATCAAATGTTTTCATAATTTCTTTTTCTAATTGCAAATCTCTTACCTCTTCATGTAATCTGTGTTTGATATTATCTCTATCAAGAAATTTGCATTTTTTTTCGTCAAGTGGTTTCCCATTTTTAAGAAAATAATTTAATTCACCAAAAACAAAAATTTAAAAATTCCCGAAATATTTGTTGATATGATTAATTTAATAAAGACCAAAATAAAAAAGAATTTTAAATTAGACCTGATTGAAGAAATATAATATATTGGATTTTAGTTACCGTACTATTTTGACATACCGTTTTCTTGTGTCATAAATTTTTTTAAAATGTTTTAGTATAAAGGACAATTTTAAATATAAAGGACATTATAATAAAATGTCTCTTATAAACCTAAAATTTTAGGCGCGACATAAAGGACACCCATATTTTTATATGGGTTATCTTTATTTTTATTAAATTTAATTAGTTTTTTTATATTTTTCTCCTATTTTTTACGGTAATTTATTGACATTTTGAAATAAGAATGTATTTTATAAAAACAGTTTGTCATTCAAGTAAATTATGGGTAAAAAATCAATATTTAATAAGATTTTGAATAATAAAACAAAGAAATTTGATATTTCTGTGGTCATACTATTTTTATTTATTTTTTTATTTGTTCCAACACAAAGTGTTCATGCAGATAATGCTGTTTTAACTGGTTCAATAAAGGTTTGCGCGATTTCTATTGACCAGAATTTTAAACCAATAAATGATTCAAATATAGTAAAACCTTTCGAATTTTCTCAAAATCTTACAAATAGTAATGCTGGGACAATTGGAAACAAGAAATTTGATACGACAAAAATAAATTCCGATGTTTTAAAGGACATCGAGGGGTCAGATGCTAATTGTTTTACATATAAAAATTTAAATTTAGGCACTTATTATTATAATCAAGTGCAAAATGATAGTTCTTTTAGTTCTTTTTACAACAATAGTGTTGGGGATAATAGTTCTTTTAACGATAGTTCTTTAGAGACAGAATTTTATAAACATAATATGAATGGTGATTCCTTAGGATTTTTGACACTTTCTAAGGAAAATCCTAACAAAACTCTTATTATTTTGAATGTATACAACAATATTGCCAAAAATGATAATAATTTAATCATTTCTATTGGTAATAATAGAATTGACCTAAATAGTCCATACAGCCAAATTTCTTTAAGGACATTCTTTAACCAAGATAGTATATCAAGGACAAATAATGACCCTTTATTAGAAAAAATAATGGATTCATCAAGGACATTCAAAAAAAACATAATAGCCATAGAAAGTTCACCAATTGACTTGCCGGCAAGTCCAAATTCAAGACCTGTTTTAATTCTCACTAGTGGAGATTTAACCTTAAATGTAGGCGACACATATATTGAACCTGGATTTACTGCCACAGATAATGAAGACGGTGATATAACTGGTAGTGTTGTTGTAAGTGGGAGTGTGAATACCGGTGTTGCTGGTGTCTATACTCTTACTTATAACGTAACTGATAGTGGTGGAGCAACTGCTATACAACAAACAAGAACAATAACAGTAAATAGTGTTTCATCTCCTAATTCAAGACCAGTGATAATTTTATCTGGCGATTCTTCTGTCACATTAACTCAAGGTTCATCATACACCGACCAAGGAGCTACATCTCAAGACCTTGAAGACGGAAACATAACCGCAAACATTGTCACAACAGGACTTCCGATAAACACATCGGTACTTGGAACATACACAATTAGATACAATGTATCCGACTCACAAAGTTTATCCGCTCTCGAAGTCACAAGAACAGTCATAGTTCAATCAGCACCTCCTCTACCAAACACTCGACCTGTCATTACTCTCACAGGAAGCGCATCTGTCACATTAACTCAAGGTTCATCATACACCGACCAAGGAGCTACATCTCAAGACCTTGAAGACGGAAACATAACCGCAAACATTGTCACAACAGGACTTCCGATAAACACATCGGTAC
>JBBTPZ010000018.1:0-2155 GCA_038065915.1 Patescibacteria group bacterium | reverse complement strand
GCCGAAATAGTTCAGTGGTAGAACACTACTTTCGTAAAGTAGGAACGCGAGTTCGATTCTCGCCTTCGGCTCAAAATTAACAATTAAAAAACAATTATGAATCCTGTAGTAGAATTTCAAATCATTAATTTGTTTTTTATTGGGTTAAGCATTAGTATAAAATATGGTCGTTTAATAATCGAGTTTTAAATTGGTTTTTTTAAATTAATAAAAACAATTTGAAATTTCACTACGGGATGAAAAATGTATATATAATTCACGGGTGGGACGGAAGTCCAAATGAACCAATGTTGAGTTGGTTGAAAAAAGAATTAGAAAATAGAAACTATAATGTTGTTGCACCAGAAATGCCAAACCCAGAAAAACCTAAAATAAAACCGTGGATGAAAAAATTAAATGAAGTAGTAAACACAAGTGATAACAATATTTTTATTGGTCATAGCGTTGGATGTCAGGGTGTATTAAGATATCTGGAACAGGCGCCAGAAAAAATAAAAATCTCAGGCATACTTCTTATAGCACCGTGGATGGAATTGGATAAAGAGACAATTAAAGAAGAAGGAGAGGAAGTTAAAGAAATCGCAAGACCTTGGATGGAAACACCAATTGATTTTAAAAAAATAAAAACAAAAACAAAAAATATAACAGCGATTTTTTCTGATGATGATTATTTTGTTCCGTTTTCTCAAAAAGATTTATTTGAAAAAGAATTAAATGCAAAAATAATTGTGGAACATAATATGGGACATTTTTCTCCAGCTGATAATGTAGACAGGTTAGATTCCGCCTTGGATTCTGTTTTAGAAATGAAATAAAAACGATAACTCATTAAAACATCCCAGTTAAATATACTTCGTCCCAGTGAAATGACTTTCAGATTTCACGGGATAAATATTTAACGGGACAAGTAAAAACAAAAAAGTCCCCCTACGGGGGATCTCCCGAAGGGAGACAATAAAGCAATGAAACAAGAAAACAAAAAAGAAAAAATAGAAGATGAAATTTTGAAAATTGAAACAGAAATGTCTCAATCCGACTTTTGGAGTGATAAACAAAATGCACAGGACAAAATAAAACGACTGGAAGAATTAAAGGAACAAAAAAAAGGAGTTGGAAAATATGATAAAGGGGATTCTGTATTAACAATTTTTTCCGGCGCAGGCGGTGATGACTCTGAAGATTTTTCCAAGATGCTTTTTGGTATGTATACAAAATTTATAGAAAACAATGGGTGGGGTTATCGCATTATTCATTCAAATGAAAATAATCATGGCGGTTTTAGAAACATAACAATTGAAATAAATGGCAAAAATTCTTATGGAACACTAAAAAATGAATCGGGTGTCCATCGACTTGTTCGGATTTCTCCATTTAATGCAAATGGGAAAAGACAGACATCCTTTTCAATGGTTGAAGTTGTTCCAGAAATTCCGAAGATTTCCGATATTGACATAAAGGAAGATGAACTGAGTATTGATTTTACAAAATCAAGCGGTCCTGGCGGACAGAATGTAAATAAACGAGAAACAACTGTTCGTATAGTGCATATTCCTACAAAAATATCTGTTCATGTTGATTCAGAAAGGTCGCAGGAACAAAATAAACAAAAAGCGCTGGAAATTTTGGGTGGGAAATTGTATCATTTAAGAGAGGAAGAAAGAAAGAAAAAAGAACAAGGACTTTCTGTAAGTAAAACAACTGAAAATGAATGGGGGAGTCAGATTAGGTCATATGTGTTGCATCCCTATAAAATGGTAAAGGACCACAGGACTGGTATTGAAATTAGAGACACAGAAGATGTTTTAAACGGTGGTATAGATAAGTTTATAGAGGCAGAAAAAAATTTGCTCTACTAGATAATGTTATGCATCCCGTAGTAGAAAATGGCATGACGGGAAAGAAAATTAAAAACCCCAGTAGTAGAGCAAAGCTCACTACGGGGCAGGTAAACAATTTCATGAATCCCGTAGTAGAATTTCAAATCATTAATTTGTTTTTCTCGGGACAAGATCTTAAGATAATATAATAAGCATTTAATAACAAGGTCTCGGATTGTTTTTGTGAATTAATAGAGAAAACAATTTGAAATTTCACTACAGGATGAATCCCGTAGTAGAATTTCAAATCATTAATTTGTTTTTCTCGGGACAAGATC
>JBBTPZ010000017.1:0-22129 GCA_038065915.1 Patescibacteria group bacterium | reverse complement strand
AAACCCGCAGAGCTAAAAAATATTCAAATAAACTAATTATTCAAAGAAGAAAAGTTGGGAAGAAGAAGTAGACGCAGATTCACCCCGTGGAATAAAAATTCTTTAGAATTTTATTTTGATAAACCAAAATATTCCACAGGGTAAACGCAGATAAAAAACCGCAGATGTACGCAGATGAGAGAACACGCTTGCCTGCCGTTTTTAACTACGGAGGCAACGCCTCCGTAGTTATGTCTCTGAGAAAAAAATGTGGAAAATAAAAAACCCACTTGGACACTGAGTGTCCAAGTGGGTTTTTAGTAACTCGGTTACTAAAAAATAAAAGGCCGAATTTAATTCGGCCTGCGAAATGTTTTTCAAAACTTACACATCAAACCATCCCAGAGAATTTTTACATTTTTCTCTACCTCTGAGATTTCATTTGGGAGTGTCACCAATAAGTACTTTTTGTGAATCAAATCTCTCTGGTATTTCTCCCATACTTGGAAATTATTTATCCAAGCGTTTAAATCCTTGGGGTCTTTTTTACTTAATGTTCCCGCAACCAAAATAGACAACTTGGCAGAAATTTCACCTGTCATTTTTCCTTCATGACAAATTCTTTCACGAAGTTTTTCTGCCCCGTCGATTGCGATTAAGTAATTTTCTTCTTGGTGTGCGGTCCAAACGTATAATATAAGAACAGACACAACTATAACAAAAACAAAAGGAAGAACATAAATAAATCCTACATTTTGTTTTATTTCCATATTTGGGATGCATGTGAAAATAAAGAAAATACCTGTCAGAAACAAAAAAACAATCATCCAAATCGTACAAATAGAAAGATTTTTGTATAACCAAAAAGCAAATCTGGTTTGAATATTTTTTAAAGTACCCATTTTTAACCTCAAATATGTTGTTTAAAATGTTTTCAAAATCTGATGTTATTATATGCTCATTTAATAATTATGTCAAGTATTTATTTTTAACATTTTTAAATTTCTATTTACCACACTTTTTAAGCGACCGCTTAAAAAGTGTGGTAAACCTATAAACAAAAAATTTTTTGAAAAAATTTGTTTTGTGAAATAATTTTGGATTATTAAAAATTAAAAACAAAGGCCTCGCCTTTGCAAAGGCGAGGCCTTTGTTTTTTTGCTTCGTTGCTTTATTGTTTTGTTGTTTCATCGTTTTCTTGAAAAATGTTGACATTAACCCTTATTTTGCTATTATTTTTCAACGAGCTCACACGAGCTCTTTTAGTTGCTTTTTCTTGTATCTGCGTAAATCCGCGCTTGCCCCGTAGTTAGCGTAGCTATGGTATGGGGTACAATCTGCGTGGATCTGCGTTTTTATGAAATAAAAAATATGTCACGTTCAGTTAAAAAAGGTCCATATGTAGACGAACGACTTCTTAAAAAAGTTGTTGGTAAAAAACCCGAAAACGTTGGGGTTATTAAGACATGGGTTAGAAGAAGTCAAATTTCTCCAGAAATGGTTGGTTTCACATTTGGTGTTTATAACGGGAAAACCCATATAGATGTTTTTGTTTCCGAAGACATGGTTGGACACAGATTGGGCGAGTTTTCTCCCACAAAGAAATTCGTAAGACACGGAGGTAAGATGCAGAAGGAGATAGAACTAAAGAAGAAAGAGGCTGAAATAACAGCGGCAAAAGCGGCAAAATCAACCGTAGAAGGTAAGAAGTAATAGCAGAAATGTAAAGTTGAAAAATCAAAATGCAAAGTTGTGGAGTTCGCCGAAGGCGAACAATCAATTTATTGCAAATTTTCTGAAAGAAAATTTGCTCAATGATTTTTAAATTTTACATTATCATTTTACATTTTGAGATTTACATTTTTAATTAAACAGTCGATTAAAAATATAAGAAATATAAAACAAGATAAAGTAATAAATTACAATGAAGGCTATATTAAAACAATACAGACAATCGCCAAGAAAGGTTCGTTTGGTAATTAACTCTATTAGAGGTAAAAGCGTTGAAAGAGCACTAGCTGAATTAAGATTCATTCCAAAGAGGGCCTCTGGGACAATAGAAAAACTTATTAAGTCAGCTGTATCAAACGCCGAAGCGAATTCTGGAAAGACAAGAGAAAATTTGTTTATTAAAGAAATAAGAGTTGATGAAGGTGTGACACTAAAAAGAATGATGCCGATGAGCAAGGGCAGAGCTTTCAGAATAAACAAAAGAACAAGTCATGTAACTTTAGAACTTGGGGATAGGCAAGATACAAAAAAGCAAGAAAGCAAGAAAACAACAAAGCGAAAAAAAGAGGATGAAATTATAAAAGATTTACCAGCGAAGATTGAGAAAAAACCAACAAAGGTTGTTAAAAAAGAGAAGGTATTAAAAAAGAAATAATTTTACATTTTGAGATTTAAATTTTAAATTTTTTATATGACCCACATAGTTCACCCATATATTCATAGATTAGGAATAATAAGAGGATGGAAATCCAGATGGTTTGGTATTAAAAGCAATTATAGTGAAATGCTCAAGTCCGATGTGCTTATTCGTGAATATTTGGAAAAAATATTAAGGAATAATTATGTCAGTTCAATAGAAACAGAAAGAAATCAAAAATATTTAAAAATAATAATAAAGACATCTCGCCCCGGAGTTATTATTGGTAGAAGTGGAGATGGAGCAGTAAAATTAAAAAACCAGATTGATAAATTTGTAAAGAAAAATAATCTTATGACTGCCGGAGAAATTAAAATAGACATTGATGAAATAAAATCACCAGAATCAGACGCAAGTATTGTTTTACAAATGGCAAGAGAAGGATTGGAAAAAAGATTACCCTTCAGACAAGTTTTAAAACAAACCATTGAAAAAGTTATGGCAAATAGAGATGTTCTCGGTGTGAGAATAAAACTTTCGGGTAGGTTAGGGGGTTCTGAAATGGCAAGAAAGGAGGAAATAAAGAAAGGCAGAATACCACTACAAACATTCAGAGCAGATATAGATTTTGCAAAAGGTTCTGCGAAATTGCCTTACGGTGCTATAGGAATAAAGGTTTGGATTTATAAAGGGGAGGTTTTTCCCGAAAATAAACGAGCGTAGCGAGTATTATTTTAGAGGACCCAGCCCCACTTTTCTGGGAAGGTAAAAATAAAACATAATTAAAAAATAGTTAAAAAATTTAAAGATAAGATTAAAATTTATTATAAAAAAGTGGAGCTGGGTGATGATTTTCTAAATCTCGCCAAGGCTCGATAAGAAAATCAATCATGTTATTCCCAAAAAAAGTAAAACACAGAAAATGGCAGAAAAAAAGAGTAAACCCTACTAAGAAAAGTATTGAATATCGCGGAACAACACTAGCGTTTGGTTCCTATGGGTTGAAGGCTATAACTGCACACAGATTAAATTCAAATCAGATAGAATCAGCAAGAAGAGTTGCCAAAAGAGCAAGTGGAAAAACAGGAAGAGTTTGGACACGCATATTTCCAGATAGACCATATACAAGAAAAGCAGCTGAAGTGGGCATGGGAAAGGGAAAAGGCGAACCAAAAGGTTATGAATTTGAAGTAAAACCAGGAAGAATTTTATTTGAAGTTGATGGCGTTACCGAAGAAGTTGCAAAAGAATCTTTAAGAAAAGCTGGCAAAAAATTACCACTAAAAACCAAAATAATAACGAGAGGATAATTTTTATGTTGGAATTAAAAGGAAAAAATAATAATGAATTAGAAAAAATGCTTATTGAAAAAAAAGAAGCATTGAGTTCGTTTAGATTTTCTGGAGCCGGTGGAAAAACAAGAGATGTTAAACACGGAAGAAATATAAAAAAAGATATCGCGCGTATATTAACGGAAATTAATTTAAGAAATTCAAAATCTCTCTAAGAAATTTTGAATTCACAATTAAACATACATCGTATTTAAATATAATTAATATGGAAAAGAAAATTAACGACAATAATAAAATTTTAAAAGGCAAAGTTGTTTCAGACAAAATGAAAGACACGGTTGTTGTTTTGGTTGAAAGATATGTGAAACATCCAAAATACAAAAAATATTTTAAGAAAAGTAAGAAATTTAAGGCACATGATTCTGGTAATAAATGTAAAATTGGCGATAGTGTTGTGATAAAAGAATCAAAACCAATTTCAAAAGATAAAAGTTTTAAAGTAATTGAAATAATTTCAAAAGGTAAAGCTGGATTAGTAGAAAATAAAGACACGGAATAATTTTTTATTGTTTTTATGTTTTTATGTTTTTATGATTTAGTGATTTTATGAAAATATTATGATTCAACCAAGAACATTAGTAAAAATAACAGATAATTCAGGAGGTAAGATTGGACGCATCTTTAAGGTTATTGGTGGAACAAGAAAGAAATACGCAAGAATAGGAGATATTGTTATCTTGTCTATACAATCTGCGGAACCAAGAAAAGATGTAAAGAAAAAAGATATCTTTCAGGCAGTTGTCGTAAGGCAGAAACAACCGCTAAGAAGAAAAGATGGTACATATATCCGTTTTGATGAAAACGCAGTTGTGATACTTGAAAAAGATAAAAAAGACCCCAAAGCAGGTAGAATTTTTGGTCCAATTCCCAGAGAGCTTGCAGAACGCGGGTATCAAAAAATTGTGTCTTTGGCGCCAGAGATTGTATAAAAATATATATGAATCCCGTTAGAAGTTATGCGGTTAATAGAATTACAAAAAATAGTAAAACGTTATATATAAAAAAGTCATTATTTATTAAAATTAATTTACGGAAATCTAAAGATTTCCTACCTCTAACGGGATGAAAATAAAAAAAGGACAAAATGTGAAAGTTATAACTGGGAAAGATAAAAACAAAACCGGAAAGGTTTTGAGAGTTATTCCCAAAAGTAATTTAGTGATTATTGAAGGAATAAATATTGTAAAAAAACACCAAAAATCAAAAGGACAACAACGAGGTGGTGGAATAATAGAAAAACCGATGCCAATTAATGCTTCAAATGTAAAATCACTAGAATTGAAAGAAGCAAAATAAAAAAGTCCCCCTACGGGGGATCTCCCGAAGGGAGACAAAAAATAAATTTAAATGCTCTGGGAGAGCATTTAAATCCACAATAAATAAAGAAATCATGGAATCCCGTAGTAGAAAATGGCATTAAGAGGAGGAAAATATCAAAAACCCCAGTAGTAGAGCGAAGCTCACTACGGGGCAGGCAAATAATTTTATGAATCCCGTAGTAGAATTTCAAATCATTAATTTGTTTTTCTCGGGACAAGATCTTAAGATAATATAATAAGCATTTAATAACAAGGTCTCGGATTGTTTTTGTGAATTAATAGAGAAAACAATTTGAAATTTCACTACAGGATGAAAGAAAATTTATCAATATTAATAACAAGAATAGCAGTGCTCTTTTAGAGCGATGCCATTTTTCACTACAGGATGCAATCAATAAAAGAAAAAGAAAAAAAAGTTTTTGAATTAATGAAAAAAGAGTTTGGTTACACAAATTCAATTGAAGCTCCACGCTTCGTGAAGGTTATTGTTACTTCCGGTGTTGGTTCCACTAAAGATAAAGAAAAAATAAAACTTATAGAAAATCGTTTAACTAAAATAACTGGTCAAAAACCATCTACATGTCCGGCAAAAAAATCTGTGGCTTCATTCAAAGTTAGACAGGGAGACGTTGTTGGTTATCAGGTTACATTACGAGGCGACAGAATGTTTAGTTTTTTGTTTAAATTGATTGATATTGCGATGCCAAGAACAAAGGATTTCAGGGGCATATCAAAAAATTGTCTTGATGAAATGGGAAATATAACAATTGGTGTTAAAGAACATATTGTTTTTCCTGAGACATTGGATGAAGAGTTAAAAGATGTTTTTGGCCTTTCCATAACAATAGTTACAACAGCTAAATCAAAGAAAGAAGCCATAAAATTCTTTGAATATATAGGTTTTCCTTTTAAAAAAACCGAGCAAAAAACAAGATAATATATAGTTAATTTTATTGACAAGGATGTTTTATATTGCTAATATTCGCACTGGCTTAAAGGGCTTAAATGCCTTTTTTGTTTACAGAAAAAGTTATTTATGGCAACCCACGCCAAGGCGGGGTGCTCAAAAATTATAGTCATTAGCATTCCTTAATTTTATGGCAAAAAAATCAGTCGTAGCAAGAAGTAAAAAGAAACCGAAGTTTGCATCACGAGTAGTGAGACGATGCTTTCGTTGTGGTAGAAAAAGAGCTCACATGAGAGATTTTGGCCTTTGTAGAATTTGTTTTAGAGAATTAGCAAATGAAGGTAAAATCCCAGGAATAAAAAAATCATCATGGTAAATGACCCAATATCAGATTTTATAATAAAAATAAAAAACGCGACTCTTGTAGGAAAAGAAGAAGTTTCTATACCGTACTCAAATTTAAAATATGCGATAGCCATGACTCTTTCAAAGGCAGGGTTTGTTGGAGAAATTGCCAAAAAAGGAAAAAAAATAACTAAAGCAATTGATGTTCAGCTTTTATACAAAAACAAAAAATCCAAAATAAGTGATGTTCAGAGAATATCTAAATTATCCAGAAGAATTTATCTTGGAGTTAATGATATTAAACCAGTAAAACAAGGAAAGGGTTCTTTGATACTATCAACTCCAAAAGGAATTTTGACAGACAAAGAAGCAAAGAAAGAAAGAGTTGGTGGCGAAGCATTATTTAAAATTTGGTAGGTTGTTTAAAATAAAAAAGTCCCCCTACGGGGGATCTCCCGAAGGGAGACAAGAAAACAAGAAAACAATTTACCCCGTGGAATAAAAATTCTTTAGAATTTTATTTTAATAAATCAAAATATTCCATAGAGTAAAGGTTTTTATTTCACAGGGTAAATAATTATAATTTTAAAATATGTCACGAATAGGAAAACAACAAATAGAAATACCAGAAAAGACAGAAGTGTCCATAAAGGACGGCACTGTTGTTGTTAAAGGACCAAAAGGAGAACTTTCAAAAAAATTTAAATCAAATATTTTTATTGAGATAAAAGAAAGGAAAGTCATTCTTAGTCCAAAAGATGAAACATTAGAAACAATGTCTTTGTGGGGAACATACGCTTCGCATATTATGAATATGATAAATGGCGTAAACACACCATTTCAGAAGAAGCTCATAATTGAAGGAATTGGGTATAAGGCCGTTTTGTCAGGAGATACTATTGTATTAAACATTGGTTTTTCACATCCGGTTAATATAAAAATTCCATCAGGGCTGACCGTTTTAATAGAAAAAAATATTATTACAGTTTCTGGTATTGATAAAGAGGCGGTAGGACAATTTACCGCGGTTATTAGGTCAAACAAGGTACCAGAACCATACAAAGGAAAAGGAATAAGATATTTTGATGAAATTATAAAGAGAAAGGAAGGTAAGAAATCGGTTTAGTTTTTAAATAAAATTTTGTATTAAATAGTATGTTAGACAAATCCAAAGAAAAAAGAATAAACAGAGAAAAAAGACACAGAAGAATTCGTGCAAGAGTTTCTGGCACAAAAGAATGTCCACGGCTTTCCGTATTCAGGTCAAATTATTATGTTTATGCACAGATTATTGATGATGAAAATGGAAATACATTAGCGCATTCTTCTTCAAAGGATTTAAAAATTAAAGAAAAAGGAAAGATGGCTATGGCAAAAGCTGTTGGTAAGGACATAGCAAAGAAATCAGTTGAAAAAAATATAACGAAAATCGTTTTTGATAGAGGGGGTTATATTTATACTGGTGTTATTAAAGTAATTGCTGATAATGCGAGAGAAGGTGGATTAATTTTTTAATGTATTTTATATGGAAGAAGAAGTAAAAAAAGAATTTGATACAAAAACAGACCTGCCTGCGCAGGCAAAAGAAACCGCTGAAAATAAAAGTGAAACAGTTGTTCCTGTTGTTGATAAAAAAGAAAATAACAGAAGAACAGAAGGAACACAAAGGTCTTCTTTGAAAAAAAATCCTCGCAAATTTATTAGAAGAGAAAGGGTAAAAAATGAGTTTGAACAAAAAATTTTAAATATAAGAAGAGTTACCCGCGTTGTATCCGGAGGAAGAAGATTTAGTTTTAGTGTTGCGATTGTGATAGGAGACAAGAAGGGTTCTGTTGGTGTTGGGACAGGAAAAGCCACAGATACATCTCTTGCTATTGAAAAAGCGATAAGAGATGCAAAAAAGAATATGATAAAGGTAGTTTTGGATAAAAATATGTCTATAGCAAGTGAAATAAAAGCCAAGTATTCATCATCAATAATTGAAATGAGGCCGGCACACGGAAGAGGTGTTTCGGCAGGAAGTGCAGTTCACGATGTTGTTGAAATGGCCGGGATAAAAGATATTACAGCTAAAATACTTTCTAGGTCAAAAAATAAATTAAATATTGCGCAGGCAACAATAAAAGCATTAAAAACGATAAAATAAATATGCAACTTCACGAATTAAAAAGAAATACGGAAAGAAGAAAAACGCGTGTTGGACGCGGTGGTAAAAGAGGAAAAACATCTGGTGCTGGACACAAAGGACAAAAAGCAAGAGGAAATCCAAGGCCGGCGATTCGTGATGTGATAAAAAAACTTCCTAAAAATAGAGGATACAGTTTCAATCCGATACAAACAAAACCAGTTGTTATTAATCTTAATTTAATTGATAAAAAATTTAATGACGGCGAAGTTGTTTCACCCGCCATACTTGTTTCAAAAAAGATTTTGAATTTGAAAAAAGGAAGTGTTGTTAAGGTTAAGATATTATCAATGGGGGAAATAAGCAAAAAAATAATTGTTGAAGGATGTTTAGTTTCAGAAAAAGCTGTAGAAAAAATAAAAAAAGCAGGAGGGGAAATTAAATGAAAAAGCTCTTAAAGAGCTTTTTCATCCATAATTCAAAATGTCCTCAAGGACATTTTGAATCCAGAATATTTTAAATTTATTATAATGGAAAAATTTATAGAAAAAACAAAACAAGTTTTTAAAGACAGAATTTTAAGAAAAAAAATAGTATTCATACTTGTTGCTTTTGTTATTTTCAGAGCATTTGCATCTGTTCCAATTCCGGGTATTGATATATCTAATCTAGAACAGTTTTTTTCTCAGAATCAATTTTTAGGACTTTTAAATATTTTTTCAGGAGGTGGTCTATCCAATCTTTCATTGGTTATGTTGGGTGTTGGTCCATATATAACTGGGTCAATCATAATGCAACTTTTGACAATAATGATTCCTAAATTAAAGGCCCTATATCACGAGGAAGGAGAGGCGGGCAAGAAAAGATTTACACAGTATTCTCGTTTGTTAACACTTCCTCTTGCATTATTGCAGGGTTTTGCCTTTTTAACACTCTTACAAAAACAAAATATCATAGGTCAATTGAGCACATTTGATTTAGTATCAAATATATTAATTATAGCCGCTGGTTCAATTTTTTTGATGTGGGTTGGCGAACTAATGACGGAATTTGGAATAGGCAATGGTATTTCTTTATTGATTTTTGCCGGAATTGTTGCGGGACTTCCATCAAAAATGAGCCAGCTTTTATATACATTTGATGTATCACAAGTTCCCGTTTATCTCGGTTTTCTTATTGTGGCAGGTTTGGTAATACTTGGTGTTGTTATTGTAACGGAAGCTGAACGGCCCATACCGGTCACATATGCGAAGAGAGTGAGGGGGATGAAAGTTTACGGCGGTATATCAACATACCTTCCATTGAGAGTTAATCAGGCGGGAGTCATGCCAATAATATTTGCGCTTTCAATACTTCTTTTCCCACAGATGATATTTAGTTTTCTTGCGAGTGTTCAAAGTAGTGCGGTAGCGTCTGTTTCTGGTTTCATTTTAGGAATTCTTTCGAATCAAATATTTTACGGTATATTTTATTTTATTCTCGTATTTCTATTTACATATTTTTATACGGCAATTACATTTGACCCGGATTCAATCGCAACTAATTTACAAAAAAGTGGCGCGTTTGTTCCGGGAATAAGACCGGGAAAAACCACATCCGAACATATTTCAAAAATACTTACAAGAATAACTTTTGTTGGCGCTTTGTTTCTCGGAGGAATTGCGGTTCTTCCTCTTATAATGCAGGCGATTACAGGCATAACAACTCTTGCGATAGGAGGTACGGCCCTTCTGATTGTTGTTTCGGTTGTTATTGATTTGGTAAAAAAAGTAGACGCGCAGGTTGCGATGAGGGAATATTAATGAAAAAGCTCTGGGAGAGCTTTTTCATCCATAATTATTTTTTTTTAAAGCTCTTAATGAGAGTTTTGATCCACAATATTTTTGTTTTAAATCCATCCCAGTAGTAGAGCAAAGCTCACTACGGGGCAAGTAATTATTTTTTTTATAAAAAATCAAACCCCCGAGACACAATCTCGGGATTTTGATTTTGGCTCTAAATAGCGTAAAATTAACCCCAATGACAAATATAACAAAACCAGAAACATTTATATTTATAGGCCCATCCGGATGTGGTAAGGGTACACAGGCGGAGCTTTTGATTACATATTTGAAAGAAAATGATCCGAACAGAGGTATTTTTTATTTGGAAACAGGAGAAAAAATTAGAAGTTTTATGTCTGGAGATAAATATTCCAACAAACTTTCTAAAAAACTTTATGAAGACGGAAAACTCCAACCGGAATTTTTGGCTGTTTGGGTGTGGGCGGATATTTTGATTGAAAATTTGAAAGGTGATGAGAATTTGGTTGTTGATGGAACGCCACGCAAATTGAGAGAAGCAAAAGTTTTTGATACGGCCATTAGATTTTACGACAGAAAAGAAACGAATGTTATTTTTATAAATGTTTCTCGCGGGTGGTCTAGGCAAAGATTATCAGAAAGGGGAAGAACAGACGATAAAATTTTGGGAGATATTGAAAGACGGCTTAATTGGTATGAAAAAGAAGTTGTTCCTACAATTGAATATTTTAAAACAGACCCAAACTATAAATTTTACGAGATAAATGGAGAGCAAAGTATTGAAGAGGTACATAGAGAAATTATAGGAAAAGTATTTAAAGAAAATACTTTTTAATTTTTAATTTCTAATTTCCAATATACAATTTCCAATGAAATTAATAAATGTATAAAATATTATATTTTATTTTAAGAGTTTTTAGTTTTTAGTTGTGGTTTTCCATTTTGCCTGCCCCGTAGTTAAATTCGCAGAATTTATACTTTGGGGAGATTTGCACTTTCAATTTTCAATATGATTATAAAAAATATAGAAGAATTGGAAATATTAAAAGAAGGTGGTAGGCGCCTCGCTTTTGTTATGTCTGAATTAATTAAAAATGTTAAGGTTGGAGTTTCAACAATTGAGCTAGATAAACTTGCGTATGATTTAATAAAAAAACAAAAAGGTGAATCGGCATTTTTAAATTACAAACCAGAAAAAGATTCTAGACCATATCCCGCAAGTATTTGTGTTTCGATAGATGATGAAATCGTTCACTGTGTTCCGTCAGAAAAGAGAATAATAAAAAATGGAGATATTGTTTCAATAGATTTGGGAATGAAATATAAAAATTTAATAACAGACATGGCTTACACCGTTGGAGTTGGTAAAGTTGATAAAATCGGAAAAAAATTGATAGAAATGACAAAGATGGCTCTGTTAAGCGGTATAAAAGAAACAAAAATTGGCAATCATATCGGAGACATAGGTTTTGCGATTGAAAAAATTGCAAAGAAAAATAATTTTTCAATTTTTCAAGAACTTGTTGGTCACGGAGTCGGGTATGAACTTCATGAAGACCCGCTGATTCCAAATTTTGGTTTCAGAGGAGAAGGAGAAGAATTAAAAAAAGGAATGGTTTTGGCAATAGAACCAATGATTGGAGAAGGAGTCGGAAAAATAATTTCCGGTAAAGATGGTTTTGTTTACAAAACAAAAGATGGTAAAAGAAGTGCACACTTTGAACATACGATAGTAATAACTTCTGGAGAACCAATAATATTAACTCAGAAGTTATAAATTTCCAATTTCCAATTTTCAATTTCTAATGAAATGCCCAATATTTTTTGATATTTTAAATTTAATTGGATATTGATAATTAGGTATTAGGAATTATATTTTTTGTCTTGTAAAACAAGAATGAATAAGTATTATTAGTGCTATTAACAAAGAAATAATTTAGTAATTAAACAATTATGATAAATCCAAAAGAAGAAAGAACATTCATTATGGTGAAGCCAGACGGAGTTAAAAAAGGTTTGATAGGAGAGATTATAAAAAGATTAGAACAGAGAGATTTAAAAATAGTAGCTCTTGAAATGTTTCAACCAACAAGAGAACAATTGGATAACCATTATCCTAAAAGTAGAGAGTGGATAGCTCGTTTGGGAACAAAAACGAAAACGACATATGAAAAGTATGGATATTCTGCTAAAGAAGAAATAGGAACAGAAGACGAGTTTGAAATTGGACAAAAGGTTAGAAAATGGCTCTTAGATTATATGACATTAGCTCCACTTGTTAGAATGATTATTCAAGGAATTCATGCTGTTGATACAGTTAGAAAAATTGCTGGTGTAACCCAGCCGTATTTAGCAGAAATGGGAACAATAAGAGGGGACTTTTCAATAGATTCACCCATTCTTGCAAATAAAGAAAAAAGAGCAACGATGAATTTGATGCACGCATCAGAAACGCCGGAAGAAGCAAAACACGAAATAGAACACTGGTTTGGGAAAAACCCACCGATTTTTGATTATAAAAGATTTGGAGTGGACAACTAAAATTTTGCTAAGCAAAATTTTAGAAATTTCAAATACCAAATTCTCTGCCGTAGGGAGACAAATAAATTCTAAATTCTAATTTTCAAATTACAAATTCCAAAAGAGCTTAAAAATCAAGCGTTTTAATTTGGTGTGTTTGTTATTTTTATATTTTTGTGTTTGTTTGTGATTTGGTGCTTGTGATTTGTAATTTCTATTCTAAAATAGAATAGGGTTGTTTGTTGAAAAAGTCCACAATGAGTTATTCGGGAGCTCTACATCGGACAAGTCCTTGGATTTGTTTCTGCGAGCACCCACCTGTCATCTCGGCGGGCTCATTCACAGACGACCCTAACAAAAATATCTGCTAGCGCAGATATTTTTGTTATAATTTATTAAATAAAATAAATCCCGTAGTAGAAAATGGCATTGAGAGAAAAAACAATTTGAAATTTCACTACAGGACGGAAGATGATTTATCAATATTAATAACAAGAATAGCAGTGCTCTTTTAGAGCGATGCCATTTTTCACTACAGGATGAAAAACAAAATTTTTTTGGCGATTCTCTTTTTTCTGTCTTTATTAATTGTTTTTCTAAACTTCTTTGCGGGAGAGTATTTTTGGTATTGGAGATTTTGGTGGTTTGATTTAGTTATGCATTTTATAGGAGGGATATCTGTTGCTCTTCTGGTTTTTTATTTGCATAAAATTTTTGAATTAGAAAAAAAAGTAGATATAATTTCATTTATACTTTTCGTAACAGTAACGATTGCAATATTATGGGAAATTATGGAATTTTTAATAGATGCAAATCTTTTCAGTGGCAATTATTTTTTTGATACTTTAACAGATATTTTTAGTGCGTTGACGGGAGCTTCTATAATTTCTGTTTTATCAAATAAAATAAAAATTGAAATTCATAATAAAAAACCTAGTGTATAATAGATATATGAATCCCGTAGTAAAATTTCAAATTATTGATTTGTTTTTCTCGGGATAGGGTTTTTAAAATAGTTTAAAATTATTAATAACAAAGTTTTGGATTGTTTTTAAAAATTAATAACCCCAGTAGCAGAGCGAAGCTCGCTACGGAGCAAGAAAACAATTTGAAATTTCACTACAGGATGAAAAATACAGACAAAAAATTAAAATTAACTTTTTACGGCGGAGTTGGAATGGTAACAGGCGCAAACTTTATTTTAGAAAAGTTTGAAGAAATCAACAATGAGAAAAATTTTAAAATAATGGTTGATTGCGGGTTGATTCAAGGAGGAAAAGATAAAGAGAAATTAAACAATGAACCGTTCAAATATAATCCAGAAGAAGTGGATTTTCTTTTTGTAACACATTCACACCTTGACCATATCGGTAGAATACCTAAATTAATCAAAGACGGATTTAGAGGAAAAATTTATTCAAATCCCGCGACAAAAGACCTCTCTTATTTAATATTTGAAGATGCCCTTAAAATCATGTCTTATAATTCTGTAGAAAAAGATTTCCTTTATTCTCCTGAAGATGTAAGTAAAACAATCACTATGTGGGAAACTATTGATTATGATGTGGAAACAAAATTTAATGCAGGATTTTCTGTTTTATTTAAAGATGCTGGACATATTCTCGGGTCTTCAATTATTGAAATTAAATACGAGGGAAAAAAAATTGCTTTTACCGGTGACCTAGGTAATTCTCCATCTCCGATAATCAGAGACGCGAAATTCGTGGATGGCGTTGATTATATAGTAATGGAAAGTGTTTATGGCGACAGAAATCATGAAGGGAAAGAAACAAGAAAGGAAAAATTAAAGAAAATAATACAAAAAACAATTGAAAAAAAGGGAACACTATTAATACCTACTTTTTCTGTAGAAAAGACGCAGGTAATTCTTTCGGAACTCAACTCTTTAATAGAAAATGGTGATGTGGAATCAGTGCCTGTATTTCTTGATTCTCCTTTGGCAATAAAGGCGACCGAGATTTATAAAAAATATACACAATATTTTAATAAAGAATCCAAGGATGCGATTAATTCTGGCGATGATATTTTTAATTTTCCAAAATTGAAACTTACAAAAAGAAGAGAAGAGTCCGAAAATATAAAAAACGCACCCAACCCCAAAATAATATTAGCCGGTTCCGGAATGTCTATGGGCGGAAGGGTTATGTCACATGAGATAGAATATCTTTCAGAAAAAAGCACGACCGTGCTGTTTATAGGGTTTCAGGTTGCCGGCACACTCGGGAGACAAATATTAGACGGTTTAAAAAATGTTAAAATTTTTGATACCGAAGTAGAAGTGAAAGCCGATGTAGAAAGTATTTTCAGTTATTCAAGTCACAAGGATTCAGACCACTTACTTGAATTTGTTGAAAAATCAAATAATGATAAACTAAAAAAAGTTTTTGTTGTAATGGGGGAATTAAAGGCGGGACTTTTCTTTGTTCAGAAGATCAGAGACAATTTAGATATTGATGCTATTTATCCTGAAGAGGGACAGAGCTTTGAAATTTAATTTAAAAAGCCCCTCTTAGGAGGCTTTTTAAATTATTTTTTTGTTTGTTCTACTATTCTAGCGAATGCTTCAGGATTTTCTATCGCAATTTGAGCAAGAACTTTTCTGTCCAATTCAATTTTTTTATCTTTCAAAAGCTTTATAAATTTACTATATGTTAATTCCAATTCTCTAACAGCATAATTTATTGTATTGGTCCAGTCCCTTCTAAAATTACCTTTTTTATTTCTTCTGTCATTAAAAGCATGAACTCCCGCGTGTGCGATTGCTTCACGCGCCTGTCTTTCTTTGGTGCTTCTTCCAAAGCGATAACCCTTTGTCATTTTTAAGACATTTTTTCTTCTTTTTAATGAAATTGTTCCTCTTTTTACTCTGGTCATAGTATAAATTTAAAATTGAAAAATCAAAATGAAAAATTATCATCCCTTCGGGAGATCTCCCGTAGGGAGACAATTCAAAATGTTAAAATATTTTCTTATAATTTTAGTTAAATATAATAATAAAATAATTATGGATTCAAAACCCCATTTATCAGTTTTGAATTTATGTATTTGGTAAAAATCTAGCTCTTGATTTGTTTGTCATAACAAAAAGAGCGCTTCTTTTTTTATCCATCTTACTACTTCTACTTGCTTTTGCGTTGAAATGGTTAAGACCCGGTTTTCTAACGACGATTTTACCATTCTTTGTAACTCTCATTCTTTTTGTAAATGATTTATTTGTTTTCATGATAATAAATTAAAAATGCAAATCTCAAAATGAAAAATGACAATGCAAAATGTTAAAGTCATTGAACAAATTTTCTGAAAGAAAATTTGCAACTAATCTTTTGTTCGCCTGTGGCGAACTCCACAACTTTGCACTTTGATTTTTCAACTTTAAATTTTCATTACTTATGTTCTACGATAATAAATAACCCCTTCGGACTTTTTTTAGGCCCGTCAGAAATTTTAAACTCGCCGGTTATTAACTTGAGTATTCTTTCCATTCTACTCTCAAGAAAATTTTTCTCCATATATTTCAATCTTCCAAAAAGAAAAAGGTCTATTTTTACTCTATGTTTTTCCTTAAGCCACTCCGATACTTTTTTTGCTTTTAATTGAAGATCGTGTTCGCTCGTGCCAACTTTTATTTGTATTGATTTCGTTTCTGTTCGGTGTGTTTTTGATTTTGTTTCCTTTTGTTTTTTGTTTTGTTCGTATTGAAACTTTCCATAGTCCATTATCTTTGCAATGGGCGGTACTGCATTTGGTGAAACTTCAATTAAATCCGTGCCGAGTTCTCTGGCTTTTTGTAGTGCCTCTTCAAGTTTTATCACACCCAAATTAATTCCATCTGGTCCTACAACTCGTAGTTCAGATGCTCTGATTTGTTGGTTTATTCTTATTCTATTTTCTATTTTTTTCGTCAATGTATTTTAGTTTGTATTTTTTACCATGTTTAGCGCGGTATATTTAGTGTAATAATTGAATATTAAAAAACCATTCTAGTATTTTTACACTATAAAGCGGTGGATTTAGTCCAACAAAATACACATTATTTATAGCACGGGACTATATTTTAAGCAAATAAAAACCCACTTCTCATTTAGTACGAGAAATGGGATTGAATAATAAAAAAATTTTACATTACTCTTTTTTTGTTTCAAAAATAACCTTTCCTGCCAAAATTTTTAACTCAGTATGATTGTTTCTCTTCGCTTTTTCCATTTTTAATTTCACACGAATTTTGATTGGGATTTTGTTGCGACTCGTATTGATTTTATTTTGGAGAATTTTGTGGATATTTTCACTTATTGGTATTTTAATTGGTCCATATTCTGTTTTTCCCACAACAAACAATGCTTGTTTGCTCACTTTGTCACTGAATGTTCCGGCAAAGACAGGATATGTTTTCTCAACAAAAAGTGAAATTATTTTTAGGTCAGTTTCCTTGTAAAAGATTCTGCTTTTAAAAAGTTTTTTTATTAAACGCTTTATCATAAAGAACTCCTTACTAAATTTAAAAATTAGTCAATTTAAAACTTTTCTTTCCGTATTTTATATTTTTTTGGACTCATGTCAAGTTTTTTGATTTTAAAATAAAAATAGGGAATGACGATTTAAAAAATCGTCATCCCCAAACTATCCGCTTCCGTCCGTTCGATTCCAACGAATGCCCCGCATTCTTCAATCAAGACAAAAGAAAAAGCTGGCTTCATGCCAGTTTTTTCTTTTGTTGTGGAGATGGGCGGAATCGAACCGCCGTGTAAAAAATTATTTAATGCACTTCTACAAGATTTAGTTTATTTTTTGATTTAAGCGAATGGACTAAAAAATAAACAAAATATCCAAACGCCGATTTCCTTTTGCCTCACGGCTCTCGGAATTATGTTGGAAAATTCACAATTCCTAGTTCGAATTTTATAACATTAGTTTTATCATATCGAACATCTGATAGACCAATGCCATCTAGGCCTTAAGCGTAGACGAACGCCATCTTATTAAAATAAGGTGACGCTACAGATTTCTCTGCACTTATTTTTTCAGCTTGTTAGAGAGAACTGAAAACTCTCACCTCGCATACATTAAAAAAGATTTCTTATCAAGGCCGATCATCCCCTTAAAACATATTTAAAATTTCGCTAACAATAAGGAATATAAAAAATAAATATGCTTTAAGCGACTGACCGGCTATTTACTTGTCAAAGTTCTTCTTATGTTTCTATCGTTGTCCCTTTTCTTTATTGTCTCTCTTTTGTCGTACTTCTTCTTTCCGCGGGCGACAGCAATTTCAACCTTCAATTTCTTACCAACATTATATACTGATATAGGTACCATTGTCAATCCTTTCTGCTCGTTTATTCCTATGAGCTTTTTTATTTCTTCTTTATGCAACAATAATTTTCTTTTTCTATACGGGTCGTAATCTTTTGGTGTGTTCATTGGCTGGTATGCCGGAATGCGAGCATTTATAAGAAAAACTTCATTATTATCAATAATCACATAGGAACCCTCAAGGGAACCGTGTTTATTTTTTAATGATTTTACTTCAAATCCAAAAAGCTCAATCCCAGCAGTGAGTTTTTTGATGATTTCATAATTGAAGTCAGATTTTCTGTTATACAAAATTCTTTCCATATTTAAAGTATAAAACAAATATTGAGAAACATAAACTTGATGTTTGACACAGAAACAAAAAGAGCGCATATTCCAAATAGAAAGTTATCTAAAATTAAACCAAAAGAGGAGGCCAAATGGCTAATAAAACAAAAATAATAGAATATTCATATCTCTCAACAGAAGACCACGGACACGGTACACGAGTTGAAACAAAAAAAGCATTTTTTTTAGATCCAGAAGATAATGAACACAAAATTGGATTTTTAGTTTTTAAATCTCGTTGGGGGAACGGTCCTTTAGTTGTTTATCTAACAAAAAAAGTAGAAGAAATAAGAACATTTTGTTTTAGGAACGACCTTGATATAGACGAATTTCCAATTCCGGGCCAACCAAATGTTGACCGATGGGATCAGGTCAAAATTCTTTCTCCTGTAAATCTTTTGTCAGATGAATATTGTGAAATTTTAGTATCAAATTTTCAAATCACAATGTCATGTTTTGATGTTAAAAAATCGATATGGGATATATTCAAAGATAAATTGTAGATATTTAACGGCGTGTTTTCACACGCCGTTTTTAATTATTATGGATTCAAAACTCCATTTAGGAGTTTTGAATTTGGTGATTTCATGCTTTCGTGATTTTGTGTATAATAACCGCACATATGAAAATAGATTTTAAAATTAAAAAACCAAATAAAAAACAGGGTAAAAAACTAAAAATGCCCCAAATGAAGTCCCCCAAAGGAATAAAATTCATTAGTAATTTATTGAGCGTTATTCTTATATTTTTTATAATCGCTTCTCTTTATACTGCATTTTCAGGAGAAGAAAAACCCGCTCAAAAAATTTCAATTTCTGAACTGGCTCAAGATATAAAACAAGAAAAAGTTAAAGACATAACAATAGAAGGAAATAACATAAAAATTCTTCTTATTGACGGAACAAATAAAGAAACAAAAAAAGAAAATGAAATTGCTCTCACACAAACACTTGTAAACTACGGAGTTGATTTGAAAGCGTTGAGCAATTTAAAAATAGAAGTAAAAAATGAAAGCGGACTTTGGTATTGGATTGTAAATCTTTCACCATTTATTTTTCCTATTTTGTTTATTTTATTTTTTGTTTGGATGTTATCAAGACAGGTTAAAGGAGCCGGGATGCAGGCATTTAATTTTGGGCAATCTCGTGCGAGAATAACAGACCCAAAAGACACAAAGCAGAGAATTACTTTTGAAGATGTCGCGGGAGCAAAGGAAGCAAAAGAAGAATTGCGTGAAATCGTTGATTTCTTGAAAAATCCCAAAAAATTTTTGGATATTGGCGCACAAATTCCAAAAGGAGTTTTGCTGATGGGAGCGCCGGGCACAGGGAAGACGCTTTTGGCTCGCGCCGTTGCCGGTGAAGCGCAGGTTCCTTTTTTTTCAATTTCCGGTTCTGAATTTGTTGAAATGTTCGTCGGAGTAGGCGCGAGCCGTGTTCGTGATTTATTTAAAATGGCAAAACAAGCGGCACCTGCAATTATATTTGTTGATGAAATAGACGCGGTTGGAAGAGTTCGTGGAACGGGCGTTGGCGGAGGAAATGACGAAAGGGAACAAACATTAAATCAAATTCTTGTTGAAATGGATGGGTTTGAACAAAATGAAAAAGTAATAATAATGGCTGCAAGCAACAGACCGGATGTTCTTGACCCTGCGCTTTTGCGCCCCGGAAGATTTGACCGCAGAGTTGTTATTGATTTACCAGACAGAGATGACAGGGAAGCAATTCTTGGAATTCATATTCGTAAAAAACAACTTGGGGAAGATGTAAACATGAGAATTATTGCTGAAAGAACGCCCGGATTTTCTGGCGCGGACATTTATTCGCTTGTTAATGAAGCGGCAATTCTTGCGGCGCGCGAAGATAGGAAAAAGATTTCTCAATTTGATTTTGTTCGCTCAATTGAAAAGGTTATGTTGGGTCCCGAAAGAAAAAGTCATTTACTTATAAAAAGAGAAAAAAAGATTACCGCATATCATGAAGCAGGACACGCTCTTATTGCATCAGTGTTGGAATACGCGGACCCAGTTCACAAGGTTTCAATAATTTCACGAGGGCACGCCGCTGGCTACACACTTCATTTACCGATTGAAGAAAAACGATTAAGGTCTAAAAAAGATTTTCTTGACGACCTCGCGGTTTCTCTTGGTGGATATGTTACTGAAAAATTAATTTTTGATGACATAACAACTGGCTCATCAAATGATTTGCAGATGGCGACAGCAAAGGCGCGTGATATGGTTACAAAATATGGAATGTCCGACAAACTTGGTTCGGTTGCGTTTGAAGAAGATATCGGTGTTGTAATTCGTGGCGGTATCGCAAGAGCTGAAAAAGAATATTCTGAAAAAGTTAATGCTGAAATTGATAGCGAAGTTATGAGAATAATGAAAGAGGCACACGACAGAGCAGAGAAGACAGTAAAAACACATATGAAATTGTTGGAACAAATTGCACAAAAACTTATCACAGAAGAAACAATTGAAAGAGATGAATTTGAAAAAATTTTGATTTTAAACGGAATTAAACCAAAAAGAGAAGAAGCTATTATACCCGATGCGTATTCGGTGGGTTAGGAAACGCAGATTAATGCAGATAAAAAATCGCAGATGTATGCAGATGAAAAATAATAAAATCATTAAATTATAAAAACAAAAAACCACTTTCTAATTCGCGCGAATTAGAAAGTGGTTTTTATAGACCTTAATTATTTTCTATTCTCTAATTGTAGCGAATAGGGGGATAGATTTTTCTATTCAACTATTTCCTATAAAAAACGGGCAAGTAATTAAATTAGAAAATAGTTTTAAATATGTTTATAATATTCTTATATTAAGCGGTATTTTTGATATTCATAAAAACTTGATTTATATTTTTATAAATGTATAATAGTGTACATCAATACGAAAAGGGATCCGAACGGCTAACTACCTAAGGAGCCCTTTTCTTTTTATTTTATAACTTAATCTTATTTTTTATATTTTCATTTTCCAGCCAATCAAAAAATTCTGAACCAAGATTATTATACAAGGAAGAAGCAAACTTTTTATTTGGAAAGAGTATTTTTTTAAATCCATTTTCTTCAACTAGAAAATCTATAAGTTTTTTATAATCTCCATCTCCAGAGATAATAATGATTTTATTAAATTCTTCATTTTTATAAATTCTTTTCATTACGTCAAAAATTATATCTGAATCAACATTACCTTTCTTTTTTCCCAACATTATTGTTGTATGTTCTCTGAATTTTAATATAAAACCAGCTTCTTGAATTTTGTCATATAAATCTTGAAATTCTTCATTTACACATCCTAAAAAATAATAAGCTTTCTCAACATCATACTTCTTTTTTAAATATATTCTAAATTTTTTCAAATTTATTTTCCAAGCTTTCCCACAAGTGCAATCAGAAAATTTTTATGTCTTTTATAGAAATTCCTAATTTTTCAGCACAAATATAACATTTTGTTGTACCAAAATATAAGTTTTGTCCATCTATGAAAGCAATATTATTTCTCTCGTTTTTCATAAATAAATTATAACATTTTTAATAATCAACAAAACAAAACTATTCTCCAATTGTAGCGAACAAGGGGATAGTTTTTTATTTTCTTTGTAACCATTCAACCGTTTAATTAAATGGTTGAATGGGGTTTTATAGATGGAAAAACTCTAAAATTGTGATAGAATAATTTTGTTAGATGCGTGCGTAGCTCAATTGGTAGAGCAATCGCCTTATACGCGATGGGTTG
>JBBTPZ010000016.1:0-1433 GCA_038065915.1 Patescibacteria group bacterium | reverse complement strand
CAAAAATGACCGCGCTCTTTTAGAGCAATGCCATTTTTCACTACAGGATGAAAAACCTCTTAAATTCTGGAAAAGAAATTAAAATCGGCCTTCTTCGTGGCGGACCAGGTAAAGAGCGCGCGTTATCTTTGAATACAGGCGTGTCTTTTATTAAAAATATACCAGAAGAATATATTGTTAAAGATATAATTATTTCAAAAGATTTGTCATGGAATAATAGAGGTGTTCAAACTAGCCCGGAAAAAATATTAAGAGATGTAGATTTGGTTATAAATTCTATACATGGGAATTTTGGCGAGGACGGCTCCTTACAAAGAATTCTTAATAATTTTTCAATACCATATACCGGCTCACCGGCATTGCCATCACTCATGAGTTTTAATAAATATTTTGCGAAAAAAATATTTGAAAATGCCGGGCTAAAAATACCTAGATATATAATTGTAAAAAATGATTCAGAGCCCGAAAAAATTGCCTTGGATATATTTAGGGGATTTGGCATGCCCATAGTTATAAAACCTATTTCTGACGGTTCCTCAAATGATATTTTTGTTGCGAGAGATTTTGATACATTGCTTTTATCTTTGGAGAATTTATTAAATAAATACGAAACAATTTTAGTTGAAGAATTTATAGAAGGAAGACAAATTACATGTGGAGTAATAGATAATTTTAGAAACGAAGAAACATATGAATTAATGCCCCTGGAAATAATATTAAACAAGGGCGAAGATTTTTTTAATTATTCAAAAAGAAACGATGCAACATATTCATGTCCAACAAGCTTGCCCGCGAGTTTAAAAAAAGATGTTCAGAAAATAGCAAATAAAGCGCATAATGTTTTGAATTTGAGGCATTATTCAAGGTCTGACTTTATTGTCTCGCCAAGAAGGGGAATTTATTTATTGGAAACCAATGCGCTGCCTGATTTATCTGAAAATGCTCCATTTGTTAGAGAATTAAATGAAGTTGGCGTTGGTTTACCAAATTTTATAAGTCATATTATAAATCTCACTCTATATTAAATTAAAAACCTCTAAATTAGATTTTTAATCCATAATATTTTTTTATTTTTCTTGTTGTAATTATAATAAAATCATGTAGAATTATTGTGTTATATAGAATAAATGGGCCAGTAGCTCACCTGGTAGAGCGCCTCACTTGCACTGAGGAGGTAGGGGGTTCGAGTCCTCTCTGGTCCACAAATTCAAAAACACACAACGTTAAGTTGTGTGTTTTTATATTCTATTGTTGACGTGAGGACTCGAACGAATTTCTACGCCGAAGGAAAAAGTAGAAATTTGAGGGCCTTGAATAAAATAATTTAGTAATGTCGCTCCGCGACTCTAAATTATTTTATGAAAAGGGGGTCCTCTCTGGTCCACAACAGAAAAAAATACTCACACAAGGTGAGTATTTTTTTGTCTGTTGTG
>JBBTPZ010000015.1:0-8897 GCA_038065915.1 Patescibacteria group bacterium | reverse complement strand
TCCACACCACCACATTCAAATTATTCAATTTTGAATTGGGTTTATGGAGAATAATAAACTTCTCTAACATTTCGATCTTTTGCCCATTCAGAAAATTTTACAGTTAAGTGTAAAAAGAAAATTAAAAGTCAAAAGTGAAAAATGAAAAATGAAAAATGAAAAATGAAAAATGAAAAATCAAGAATCAAAAGTTTGGAATTAAAAATCAAAAATCAAGAATTAAGAATCAAAAATCAAAAGTTTGAAATCAAAAATTACAGTTAACTGTAAAAGTTTCCAAAATAAGTCATTTGTTTCTTAACCAGAGACATGCGTATGAAAACAAGTAAAAAGTTGAAAGACATAATTTTCGATTTGATAGAAGATTTAACGGGTATGAAAATACCCGTTTTTTTTGTATACTATTTAGAATGATAGATGAGAAAATAAAAAAATTCATTAAAGAGACTTTAATCGGGATGTCTGTTTATATTGATGAAAAAGAAATAGAGGTGGAACATCCGGTGGTCTTTGAACATGGTGATTATTCTACGAATATCGCAATGATACACGCTAAAAAAACGGGGGAAAACCCAATAGAATTTGCGAATAAAATTACTAAAGAATTAATAAAAAACAAACCAAAAGAAATTGAAAAAATTGAAGTGGCAGGAAATGGTTTTATAAACTTCTACTTTTCAAAAGATTTTTTTATTGATTCTATAAAAGAAGTTTTAAAAAAGGAAGAAAATTACGGAAAAAGTAATTTTTTGAAAGGTCAGAAAACAATAGTTGAGTACACAGATGCAAATCCCTTCAAAGAATTTCATATTGGGCATCTGATGAGTAATACAATCGGGGAATCCATATCAAGAATAATTGAATTTTGTGGCGCAAAAGTAAAAAGAGCAAATTATCAAGGAGATATTGGGGCTCATATTGCAAAGGCAGTTTGGGGAATTTACCAAAATAAAAACAATCTTCCAAAAGATGGACTTGACCCAAAAGATAAAGCAAAATTTTTAGGCATGGCATATGCACTTGGCGCAAAAAATTATGATACGGACGAAAATATAAAAAAAGAAATAGAAGAAATAAACAGAAAAATATATTCTGATGAAAAAGGAGAAATAAAAAAATTGTATGAATGGGGCAGAAAAACAAGTTTGGATTATTTTGAAATGATTTATAAAAGATTGGGAACAAAATTTGATTATTACTTTTTTGAAAGTAAAATTGCGAAATCTGGCAAAAAAATTGTTAATGAATATTTAAAGAGAGGGTTATTTGAAGAAAGTGAAGGCGCAATAATATTTAAAGGAGAAAAATATGGTCTTCATACGCGTGTTTTTCAAAATTCAAAAGGCCTTCCAACATATGAGGGGAAGGAGCTTGGTTTGAGTAAAATGAAATATGAAAAATATTCTTATGATAAATCCTTAATTGTGACGGGCAATGATATAAATGATTATTTTGATGTTTTATTAAAAGTTATGAGTTTTATTTTTCCAAAACTCGCTGAAAGAACTGTCCACGTTGGACACGGAATGCTTAAATTACCAACAGGTAAAATGGGGTCAAGAACCGGTGAAATTATAACCGCTGAATTTTTAATAGACGAGGTATTTAAGAGAGTGAGACCCCAAATGGAAGAGAGTGGTTTACCAGAAGAAATAAGGAACGAAGTTGCTGAAAAGGTTTCGATTTCTGCCGTTAAATATTCAATACTAAAACAAAAAGCGGGAAAGGATATTATTTTTGATATAGATAAATCGGTTTCTTTTGAGGGCGACTCCGGACCATATCTTCAATACACTTGTGTGAGAGCAAAATCAGTCATTGAAAAAGCTAAAAGAGAAAATAAAAAACTAAAAGCTGTTTCAGAAAAAAAAGAAATAACAAATTTGGAAAGAATGATTTACAGATTTCCAGAAATAATAAAAAGAGCCGGAGAAGAATATTCTCCACACTATGTTGTTATATATTTAATTGAGTTGTCCGCTGAGTTCAATACTTATTATGCTGTAAATAAAATTATTGGAAATAGTAAAGAATCCCAATATCGTTTGGCCATGACAAAAGCCGTTTCCATAATTTTAGAAAACGGCCTGAAAATCCTTAGTATTAAAGTACCAGAAAGAATGTAGCTATATTATATGTGCAGTTGTTTGTTGAAGTTTATTTCCAGTTGATTCAAATAGAATACTTAAAACATTTCTTTTTTTGAGACAGGTCTTTGTTTTTGAAGAAAAAGCCAAACTGTCTCTGCGAAGAATACATTTGCTATTTAAGTCATTATGTTGACTTGTTGCCAATATAATAATATCTGCTTCAACAAAAGATTTAAATAAAATAACTGACCCATGCACTCCACAACTTTCACAATACCAAAATATCTTTTTCTTTATTGAAGCAAAAAATGACATTTTGTCTCCAAATTTGTTGGTCCGACACAAGGTTATCAAAAGAAACAAAAATAATCAAATTTATTTGTTCTGGAAACTATTCGCTTGATATGTTAAATTATTATTTATATGTTAGAAAAGAAAAATTCTTCAGCTATGCCCGAGGCAAGTAAAAAGTCAGAAACAGCTCTTAACGAAGAGCGTATTTTAGAATTTTGGAATAAAGAAAATATTTTTCAAAAATCATTAGAAAAAGAAGCACCGAAAGGCGAGTTTGTTTTTTATGAAGGCCCTCCAACGGCAAACGGAAAGCCGGGAATTCATCATGTTGAAGCTCGCGCTTTTAAAGATTTAATTCCTCGTTTCAAAACGATGAAAGGTTTTAGGGTTCAGAGAAAAGCTGGTTGGGATACACACGGTTTGCCAGTAGAAATTGAAGTAGAAAAAAAGCTTGGGTTAAAAGGGAAAAAAGATATAGAAAATTACGGAATTGAAGAATTTAACAAACAATGTAAGAAAAGTGTTTGGGAATATAAAGAGGATTGGGAAAAAATGACCAAGAGAATTGGTTTTTGGATTGATATGGAAAATCCATATATTACATACGATAAAAATTATATAGAATCACTCTGGTGGATAATAAAACAGGCACATATAAAAAATCTTTTATATAAAGGATATAAAGTCGTTCCAAATTGTCCAAGATGTGGGACTGCACTTTCTTCTCACGAGGTTGCTCAAGGTTATAAAAATATAAAAGAAGATTCTGTTTATATAAAGTTTAAAATAAAAGATGGGTCCGCCTCTGGCGGAAAGAACAATGAATATATTTTAGCGTGGACCACAACGCCGTGGACATTGCCGGGGAATATTGCGCTTGCAATTGGTGTTGATATTGATTATGTGAAAATTAAACAAAATAATGAATTTTTAATTTTAGCAAAAAATTTATTAAATAAAATAGAAGGGGATTATAAAATCATTAAAGAATTTAAAGGGACAAATTTAGTTGGTTTAGAGTATGAACCGCTTTTTCCCGGAGTTATTTCTGAAAATGTACCAAACGCAAAAAATGCATTCAAAGTTTACCCAGCTGATTTTGTATCCACGGAAGACGGTACAGGTGTAGTGCACACTGCTGTTATGTATGGAGTTGATGACTATGAACTTGGTGAAAAAATTGGTCTTCCAAAAGTTCACACAGTTAATTTAGACGGAACATTCAACGAGCTTGTTCCAAAATGGCAAGGAAAATTTGTTAAGAACGTAGAAAAAGAAATCACCAAAGATTTAGAAGAAAGAAATATTTTATACAAAACAGAAATGTATACCCACGACTATCCTTTTTGTTGGAGATGTGGAACCCCGCTTATTTATTTTGCAAAGGACTCGTGGTATTTCAAAATGAGTGCTCTTAGAGAAGATTTAATTAAAAATAATGAAACAATAAATTGGATTCCAAATAACATTAAAGAAGGACGTTTTGGTGAGTGGTTGAAGGATATAAAAGATTGGGCAATTTCAAGAGAGAGATATTGGGGGACACCTATTCCTGTTTGGGAATGTGCTGGTACACCGCAGATGAACCCCAGTACCACAGAACCACGCTCTGGCTACGGGGCAAGCGCAGATAAAAAAACGCAGATAAGCACAAATGTAAAAAATAAATGCGGGTATATGATTGTTATTGGGAGTTATGACGAGCTGGAAAAATTGAGTGGTAAAAAATTAGATGACCCACACAAACCATACATAGATGAAATAAAAATTAAATGTGAAAAATGTGGAGGCGAAATGAAGAGAGTTCCCGATGTCATGGATTGTTGGTTTGATTCTGGTTCTATGCCGTTTGCTCAATTTCATTATCCTTTCGCAAATAAAGAATTAATTAATGAAGGAAAACTTTTCCCTGCGGATTATATTTCTGAGGGTGTAGACCAGACACGGGGATGGTTTTATACACTTCTCGCAGTGTCTACAATTCTTGGTAAGGGGACGCCGTATAAAAATGTTATTTCGCTTGGACACTTGTTGGATAAAAATGGAAAAAAAATGAGTAAAAGTTTGGGGAATATTGTAAATCCAATGGAAATGATAGATAAATATGGAGTTGATACTTTACGTTGGTATTTATACACGGTTAATCAGCCGGGCGACCCAATTCTTTTTGATGAGATAAGTTTAAAAAAATCTGGTAAAGTTTTTACAACATTATCTAATGTTCTTTCATTTTACAAAATGTTTAGTAATGATTTTGAGATTGAAAAAACAAATATTGAAAATATAGAAAATATTTTGGACAAATGGATTATTGGTAAAATGAGTTTGCTTATAAAAAATGTAACGAAAAATCTTGAAGAATATAATATAACGACAAGTGCGAGAGATATTGATGATTTTATAATGGATTTATCACAATGGTATGTTCGTAGGTCAAGAAAGAGATTTAAAGGAGAAGACGAAAAAGATAAAGAGAATGCCGAAAAAACTTTAGGTTGGGTTTTGTTTAACACAGCTAAGTTAATTGCACCTTTTGCTCCATTTTTTGCAGAAAATGTTTATAAAGAATTAGGAATAAAAAATAAAGAATCAGTTCATCTTGAAAATTATCCAGAAGCAAACGAAAAGTGGATTGATGAAAAGACATTTGAGTTAATGAAAGATACAAGAAGAATCATTTCAGTTGGGCTTGAGAGCAGAATGTCTAAAAACATTAAAGTTCGTCAACCATTGCAAACACTAAAATTTGGTAAAAAATCTTTGAAAGATGCTAAAGAATATTTTGAATTAATTAAGGACGAGGTGAATGTAAAAGAGGTTTTGTTTCATGATAAATTAGGTGAAGACGACATAGAGATAGATTTTGAATTAACAGATAAATTGATTCAGGAGGGAATAATGAGAGATTTGTTAAGACAGATTCAGGACATGAGAAAAACAAAAGGACTTGTTCCAAAAGATATAATTTCCTTGGAAATTAGTACGGATAAATCTGGCCAGGAAGTTGTTAAAAAATTTGAAAATATAATCAAAAAAACAGCAGGAATTAAGGAAATAAAATTTTTTGAGAAATTAGATACCGAAGTGATTAAAATAGGAGATATAGAGTTTAAAATTAGTTTCTAGTTTCTAGCTTCCAAATAAAATGGAAAATTAAAAAAGCGGCGGTCTAATAACTGTCGCTTTTGTTTATTGCAAAACGCAATCTTCTGTCACCCTAATGTAATTGCTCGAGATATTTTTTTCAATCCAATTTTTTGAAAAAATCAGTCCTTTTCCTTCCAACTTGTTTACTAGATGACTTTTTTTGATAAGAAAAGATTTTTTTCTCATATTGTCTTGAAAAGTGCCCGAATCATCCGGAATAAGTTGGCTCAAAATAAGAACAATATCTCCTTGCGGATAACCCGGCCATGTCTCAAGCCTCACCCCTTCCAATTCTTCGGTTATTCTTTTTGGTAACATAACCTCTAGTGCGTTTTTAAAATTCAACGTTATTTCTTCAAACACGATTTTCTCCTCCTTTGTTAATTTAATAGAACTTTTTCTTGATTTTATTCTTTTATTCATCTTTGTCAAATTCAAAATGCTCTGGGAGGGCATTTGAATCCACAATATTTTTGTGTGTTTTTATGTTTTTATGATTTAATGTTTGTATGTACAAAATCTATACAACAGAAGGTTTAATTATAGAAAGTAGGATTTTTGGTGAATCTAATAAAATTTATTTTATTCTCACAAGAGATTTTGGTTTGATAAAAGCAACAGCCCAAGGTGTTTGTAAAACAGAATCAAAACAAAAATTTGGTTTGCAAACGCTTTCATTTTCAAAGATTTCACTTGTAAAAGGAAAGGAAATTTGGAAAATAACAAGCGCTATTTCGTTAGAAAATGTTTTCTCAAATCTCAAAGGAGAAAAAAATAAATTAAATGTTTTTATAAGAATAGTTTCGTTGATTAGAAAACTCTTATTAGAAGAAGAAAAAGAACCTATTTTTTTTGATGTTGTTAAATCTCTCTATAAATTCTTAAAAACAGAAAATGCAAACAATAAAGATAAATTAAGCTCTGCTGAATTATTGACAGTTATGAAAATATTACACACTTCAGGTTATTTAGGTGAAAATAAAAATTTTGGAGATTTACTCGATACCAATGATTTTAGTGATGAAACAATGAATAATATAAAAAGAATAAAAAGAGAAATGTTAAAAGAGGTTAATTTAGTAATGCAAGAATTGTAAATAAAAAATTTCTTTGAGGTTTTTTATTTACAATATTTTGTTTTTTTTGTCTTTCTTGTTTTTGTGGTTTCTTGTTTTTTGGTGTTATAATTAATATCAAATGGAATCAAACGATTACAAAAGTAAAATAGAAGAACTCAGGAATCGCCTTTATTCAAGAAAAACAAGAATTAATAAAATTAGAAAAAATATAGGGTTGAAACAGGAAGAGTATGATTTGAAATCAGATTGGAGCTCTCTTCCGTCAGATAATCTTAAAAATAGCAAAATACCAAACATAGGTTATATGTCTCAAGTTAAAAAAACATCGCCTCTAAATAAAATATTTATAATCGCAATAATATTTTTGTTATTTTCTATTCTTTTTGCGTATCTTTCTTTTAGGGGTGGAGGAAACAGCATTTCTTCCGACAATATAGAAATAGGTCTATCTGGTCCCGTGTCCATTGGCGCTGGAGAAGTTTTATCTCTTGAAATTGATGTTTTAAATAAAAATTCTGTAGATCTGGAAACAGCAGATTTATTGGTTGAATATCCGGATGGCAGTAGGTCAGCGGTGGATGTAAAAACAGCTCTCAAGAGACAAAGAGAGTCCTTGCAAACCATAAAATCTGGTGAGAAAAAAACAATAGTTGTAAAATCAATTTTATTTGGAAAAGAAGGAGATAAAGAAACAATAAAAATAGGTATTGAATATCGTGTTCCAAACTCCAATGCGATTTTTTATAAAGAAAAAATTTATGAAATAGAAATAAATTCTTCACCAGTGTCGTTATCAGTTTCTTCACCGAAGGAGACAAATTCAGGACAGGAAGTTGAATTTAAAATAGACATTAAATCAAATTCCGAAAAAGAAATAGACAATTTGCTTTTGGAAGCAGAGTTTCCGTTTGGTTTTAAACCAAACAAATTTACTCCAGACGCATCTTTTGCGGACAATCTTTGGAGTTTGGATTTAAAACCACTGGAAAAGAAAACGATTTATATAAAAGGAACAATTATTGGGCAGGATGAAGAAAAAAGAACGTTTAGATTTAATTTAGGTGTGAAAAAAGAAAACGACGAAAAAACCATTGAAGTAAATTTTATAAGTTATTTAGAACAGATAACAATAAAGAAATCTTTTATAAGTTTAAATGTTGCCGTTAACAGAAATTCTTCTTCTAATGATTATGTAATAAATGCCGGTGATACCGTCCGCGTTGATATTTCTTGGAATAATAATTTGAATACAAATATAACAAATGGAATATTAAAAGTTAAATTACTCGGTGACATATTGGATAAAACATCAATAACTTCTACGAATGGATTTTATAATTCGGCTGACAACACTATTTTTTGGGATAAAAGAAATAATAATGAATTTGGTTCTATTGAACCCGGAAGTGGCGGAACAGCAAGTTTTAGTTTTAAATCTCTCAGTTCAATAAATAATATACTAAAAAAAGCTCCGGAAATTAATATGGAAGTAACAATAAGTGGTTCAAAATTAGGAGACGAAGGCGGTGTTTTAAGAGACATAGCGACCACACTATCAAGAAAAGTTATAATTTCTTCAAATGTTTTGTTAAATTCTAGAATAACATATTTTTCTGGGAAGCTTATCAATAGTGGTCCACTACCGCCAAAAGTTGATAAAGAAACAACCTATACGGTTATTCTTTCTGTTTCAAATTCATTGAACGATGTTGCAGATGGAAAAGTAATTATGACATTGCCTCCTTATGTAAGGTGGATGGGAGTGGTTAGTCCATCTGATGAAAAAGTTAGTTTCAATCCAATAGGCGGTGAGGTGGAATGGGAGATCGGTGATTTATATAGAGGTGTTGGTTATTCAAAAGAAGCGAGAGAAATTCAATTTCAAATTGCCTTTATTCCGAGTTTATCACACGTTGGTTTAGAACAGGTTCTTGTTGATAACATAGCATTTATGGGAATGGACACATTTACTGATAGTGAAATAAAAGTTGCTAACAAACAACTAACTACAAATTTAAAAACAGACCAAAGAGCTAAAGCTAGAGATGGAATTATTGTTCAATGAAAATTGTCGTTAATTCAAAACCTCTGGGAATTCAAATGCTCTAAATGAGCATTTGAATCCATAATTATTTTTTTGTATTATGCTCTAAATGAGCATTTGAATCCATAATTATTTTTTTGTATTATGCTCTAAATGAGCATTTGAATCCATAATTATTTTTTTGTATTATGCTCTAAATGAGCATTTGAATCCATAATTATTTTTTTGTATTATGCTCTAAAT
>JBBTPZ010000014.1:0-40131 GCA_038065915.1 Patescibacteria group bacterium | reverse complement strand
ATTATGGATCCAAAATCTCGTTAAGAGATTTTGAATTATGGATAAAAAAGCTCCCCCGGAGCTTTTTTATTTAAAATAAACCCATAATGATATTCCCCAACAAAAATTTTCTTTTCAATCAAAAAACCACTTTTTTCTAAAAGTTTTTTTGCTTCTTCTTCTGGTACAAAACTTTCTTTTGATGGACCAATGCCACCAAAAGAATCACTCCAGTCAATAAAAAATAATTTTCCGTTTGATTTTAATATTCTAAAAATTTCTTTTAAAAAATCATCTTTTTTTTCTATTTGAAAAAATAGGTTGGAGACAATAACAGCATCAACTGATTCATTTCCCAAACGAGTACCATTTTCTTTTTCTGCATCACCCCAAATTATTTCTATATTAAAAATATTTCTTTTCCTGGATTCATTTTTTATCTTTGATAATAAATCTTTTTGAATGTCAATCGCATAAATAATCCCCTTTTCTCCAACTTCTTTCGCGGCGGCAAAACTATTAAAACCAGAGCCAGCTCCAACATCAGCCACCTTCATTCCGGGACTTAAATTAAATTGTTTTATGTTGTTCTGTGGGTCTATAAACATTTTAAACTAATCTCAAATCTAAAATCTAAAATCTAAAATCTGAAATCTCAAATCTGAAAAATTATTCTTAAAATTATTTAACAGGGTGAACTTAAATTATATAACAAAAATCTTAATTTAGTTTTAAAAGTGGGGAAAAGATTACAAGCAGATTAAGGATACAATACTATCCCCATCTCTAAGTTTCATTATTCTAACTCCCTGTGTCTGCCTGCCCAATGTTGGTATTTCTTCAATATCTATTCTTATAACCTGCCCTTTTTTTGATATTGATATTATTTCTTCTTCCACATCAGTAACAAGTTTTGACGACATTAATTCACCTGTTTTTGGGGTTATTTTCGCTGTTTTTATACCACTTCCTCCTCTTTTTTGAACTTTATACTCTTTTAGTGGTGTTTTCTTGCCATAGCCATTTTTTGTTATAACAAGCAATTGAATATCTTTAAGGTCTTTCTTCGCAATATCAATACCAACAACTTCATCTTGTTTACCTAATTTAATTGCGCGAACCCCAGCTGCAGTTCTCCCCATAGCCCTTATGTCAATCTCCTTGAAGTGTATGGATTGTCCTTTTTTTGTTACCACAACAACAGTGTCTCCTTTTTCAACAAAAGATGCGGAGACAAGCTCGTCATCTTTTGAAAGATTTATTGCAATAATTCCACTTCTGCGAACATCAGAAAAATTCTTGGCCAGTGTCTTTTTTACAACACCGCTTTTTGTGAGCATCAAAAGAGACAATCCTTCTTTTTCTTTTCCTGCCGTCGTCGGCAATATGGATGTTATTTTTTCATCTTCTCCGAGAGAAATATAATTCATTATTGATTTTCCTCTTGTAGCCCTTCTTCCTTCTGGCAAATCATACATTTTTATCTGGTACACTTTACCTTTGTCTGTAAAAAATAATAAATCACTATGAGTGGATGCTGTTAAAAATTTTGTTACAAAATCCTCTTCCTTGGTATTTATATCAACAACTCCAACACCTCCTCTTTTTTGTGTTTTAAATTCTGTTGGGTCCGTCCTCTTTATATAACCGCCAGCAGTGAAAACCAAGACCTCTTCTTTGTTTGGAATCATATCTTCAACAGATATATCTTTAATTCTGTTTGCAAAAACTTTTGTTTTTCTTTCATCGCCATATTTTTCTTTTATTTCCTTCATCTCATCCTTAATGATTGAAAGTATTTTGTGTGGTGAAGCAAGAATGGATTTTAATTCTTTTATCAGATTTCTTTTTTCCTCCAATTCGTCTTCCAGTTTTTTTCTTTCCAATCCTGCCAATTTCTGCAATTTCATTTCAAGAATTGCGGTTGCTTGAAGTGGAGAAAATTTAAATTCTTTTATAAGATTCGTGTGTGCGGTTTGCGCATCTTTTGATGCCTTTATCAATTTTATTATTTTATCAATATAATCCAAGGCCTTTTTAAGACCTATCAAAATGTGCTCTCTCGCCTCTGTCTTTTTTAAATCAAATTCCGTTCTTCTCTTTATCACAATAATTCTATGAGAAACAAATTCTTCTAAAATTGTTTTTAAAGATAAGGTTTGTGGAACACCGTCAACAAGACCAACCATATTCACATGGAAAGTGTCTTCAAGTTGAGTGTGTTTATACAATGAATTTAATATTTTATTTGGCTGTGCACCGGACTTGAGTTCTATTACAACTCTTATATCTTTCGTTGATTCGTCACGGATGCCTCTTATTCCTTCTATCTTTTTGTCTCTGACTAAATCAGCTACTTTTTGTATAAGTTCCGCTTTATTAACTCTGTAGGGAATTGACGATATCACTATTTGAAACTGTCCTGGTTTTTCTTCAAATATTTCTGCCTCACCTCTAACTAAAATTCCCCCTCTTCCATTTACATATGCGTGTAATATATCCTGTCTTCCAAAAATTATCCCGCCGGTTGGAAAATCCGGACCCTTTACAAATTTAGCCAATTCTTCGGTTGTCGCATTTTTATTATCAATAAGATGAACAGTGGCATCAATAATTTCTTTTATATTATGTGGAGGTATGTTTGTTGCCATACCAACAGCAATACCAAGTGTTCCATTTAAAATAAGATTTGGAACTGCAGATGGAAGTATTACAGGTTCTTTCCTTGTGTTTTCATAGTTTGGTTTAAAATCTACAGTATCTTTTTCCAAGTCCTTTATCATTTCTCCCGCAAGCTTTGACATTTTTGCTTCTGTATATCTTTGAGCGGCGGCGGGGTCACCATCAATCGAATTGTGAACAAAAACTCCCGCGGCTAGAGCAAAATTATGGCTTTTTTCTATTGTTATATCATATACATCTTCCTTTTGTTTTAAGAATTTTATTTCTATAACTTTGTGGTTTTTATTTAAAGCATCAAGCAAGATTTTCTCGTCATTATTATAATATTTTTGTATGCCGGTTTGCCAAGAAGTCGCACAACCGTATCTGTAAATCATATCCCGTTTTTGTTTATATAAATCCTGATTTAAAATTTTATGTTCTTTCAAAACTTCTCGGCATATTTTAAGAAACTTAACCTTGCCGGTATTGTTAGTAATTCTTTTTTTGTTCGCGCTAACGATTTTTTCGTGAAACAGTTTTTGATAAACTGGATCTTGCCATAGTTTTTTTAGTGTTTCTGTCGCTCGTTTAGAAAATTCGATTCTTTTTTCTGGATGGTTTTGAATATATTTTTTATTGGCCACGCTCAAAAATTTACTCATTTTTTCTCTATATTCAGAATTTTGCCAATTTTTAAAATTTCGTTCAGAAATTCTTTTTGCGTATTCTGCCCTATTAATTGGATTAGACCAAAATTTCTTCCTTCCTTCAGCAATTTTTTCCCTATATTCTTTCTTTTTATGCAAATTGGCGGTCTGTTCATAATGAATGCGCCAGTGTTCGCCCCAATCCATTCTTTGTATATTATCAGGATTATTATTGAGTTTGTTGAAATCTAAATGATGCCTTACCCGACCTTCTCTTTTTGAATATTTCTTAGCGGTTAAGTTGTAGTTATCAGCTAAATGGTGCGCGGGTATCCATTCGTCAATTTTATTTTGATATATTAAAATATAACCATCACGATTCAGATAATCAGTTTTTTCCGATAATTTTTCATATAAAGGCATTAATGATTCGCCAAATTTTAAATCTTTTGCTTTTTTATAAACACTATCCTTCATCATGAATAAATGATTGGGAGTACATTTGATTTCTTCTCCATTGTCCAATATAATTTTCATAATTTCAGTATTTTTTCTAGTTACTCTGGGGTTTTTAATTTCGGCAATCGAAATTAATCCAGTTGGATTGACTGTGTATGTATAATTCTTTTTCCCCTTTTTATACTCTTTAATTAAATCTTCAAAGCTTAAACTGCGGCCATCAGCCAGTTTGACTTTTGTGTCCTTTGTAAAACAGCCAAAGTTTCCCTGTCCAATAACAAGTGGATACCTCATTGAAAAATCTTGAGCAAGTTTAACCATCGCATCATAAACAGAAGCGTCTCCGTGTGGGTGATATTTTCCGAGAACTTCACCAATTATAGCTGCCGACTTTCTCGTTTTTGCGGAAGCGTTTAATCCCATATCGTGCATAGCATACAAAATCCTTCTGTGAACAGGTTTCATCCCGTCCCTTATATCGGGTAATGCTCTACTCGTTATAACAGACATCGCATAATCCAAATAGGAAGTTCTCATTTCAGAACTTATGTCCTGATCTATGATATTCTTATCAATTTTTTTTTCTTCAATTATTTTTTTGTTTTCTTTTTCTTTTGCCATATAAACTTAAATTAAAAAATTAAATATCTCAGTCCGAGGCTAACCCGCCTTAGGCGGAAAAAATTAAAAACACAAATGTAAAAATTTAAACATTGTTCTCATTCTTTTTCGTTTTTGTGTTTTGCTTTGCATTTTTTATTTTCCTGCCTACCGCAGGCAGGGATTTTTCAATTTTGATTTTACCTACTCTGGACTTACCGAATTCGTCGAAGTGGTAGTTGCTGTTATTTGTGATGAACTTGTTGAATTAATCAAGGTTGTTGAATTTTTTAAGTTTCCAAACTTTTCTGGAGTACTTTCAAATATTTGTGCAAAATCTTTTTTTATTTTTGAAAATGGGGAAGTTAAATCTGAATTTTTATTTGTTACCTTTTGCGAATTTCCAACCACCGCATTATTGGAATTTAAATTAAAAACAGAAAGCCAAACTATAAGTATAATAATTGTTATCCCTGCCGAGATTCCAAAAGCAATTTTTTTTCTTGTTTGAACTGGCTTTTGTTGAAGTTTTTGTATTTTATCAAAAATCATTTTATTTTTGTGCTAAAACAATTATTTCTCCGTCTTTGTCCGCTAAATCTTTCGGTTTTATGGTAAGTTTTTCAAGTGGCTGAATATTTTTTATTCCTTCTTCACTAAGAAACATTTTTAACATCGGGTCTTTTTCATCAAAATAGTGCATTGGAATTATTATTTTCGGTTGTAATTTAACAGCAAGTTTGTATGCCTCATTCGGATTCAAAACACCCTTGTCGCCTATCGGAACAAAAAGTATGTCTATGTCATCCATATCCTCTTTTATTTCCTGCGACAATTCATTTGTACCGAGCGCACCAAGAAAACATATATTCATACCCTCTATTTTCAAAAAATAAATTGTGTTTATTTTATTTTTACCTCCATAAGACGATTCTGATAAAAATCCTTTTATAAAAATATTTTTTATTTCATATTCTCCTGGACCATTTATAACAAATAATTTTTTGTCTCCACCGGATAAAGTTTCTGCCCCATCTAAATCTTTGTGTTTTAAACTAATCAACACAATATCAGCCCCAAATCTTGACGATTTGAGTTCTGATTCTTTTGATGGCGGATTGAATGCCACAACCACATCACCAAACTGCATTTTAAAAAATTCAAAACCGTGATATGTGATAACCATAATATGTTCATTAAAACACCAAATCACGAAAACATAAAAACACGGCAAAAATAAAAACTTGATTTTATGATTTTGTGTTTTTGTGACTCCTGATTTGTTTATATTATATCAAAAACCACCCTAATTTTCAAGGAACTTTTACCCAATTGTTCACTTTACAAATTGTTGTAAAATCAAGCTAATAAATATATTTGAGTTTATTTATTTTGTGTTTTTCAAATGTTTCTGCGTAGTGCATATTTCCGTCTCTGTCAGATAAATAAAAAAGATAGTTTGTTTTTACAGGCGATATGGCAGCTTCTATTGAACTAATTCCAGGATTTGATATCGGCCCGAAAGGAAGTCCTTTATATTTATATGTATTGTACGGAGAATCAATAGAAAGGTCTTCTTTTGTTAATTCATAAGTATTTTTACCTATTATATATGGAAAAACCGCATCAACCTGTAACGGCATACCTATTTTTATTCTTTGCCATAAAATTCCAGAAATAATTTTTTTTGTTTCAAATATTCTAGCTTCTTCTTCCAGGATAGAAGCCATAATTATTATTTCTTCGAGAGATTTGTCGGACCTTTCTATTTTGCTGTATATGTCCCCAACTTTTTTAATAAAATTATTTTTCATTGCATCAATAATTTGTTCGGGTGTTATATTCGGCAGAAAAAAATATGTATCGGGGAAAAGATATCCTTCCACCGGCACCGCGAGTTTTAAAAATTTTTCAGAATTAAAAATACTTATTTTCTTGCTAAATATTTCAGCCATTTCAAATGTTGTGGCGCCTTCCGGTATAGTAATCGAGATTGGCGTTAAACCATACTCTCCATTTATTATTCGGCTCGCAACAGTAAAAACATTTCTTCTTTTGCTAAAAAAATAATCGCCAAATTTAGCTTCTTTGTCTCCACCGACAGCCCTTACAAAAACCCTGAATAAGAATGGTGATTTTATAACATTTCTTTCACTTAAAATTTGGGATATTTTATTCAACGAAGCACCTTCGTCTATACGAACAATCGTTCCAACTGGAAAATTAAACGGGGAAGATAAAAAGAAAAAATAAAAAGCGACAAGTATCAAAATAGCACTGATTATCGTGCTTATAATCTCATAATCTCTTATATTTGACTTCCCAAAAAAGTTTTCAATGATTCTTTTTATTTTTTCCATAGTTCTAAATCGGCAAGTTCATTGGTGGTTCTGAACGATTTGATTCAATTCTCTTAAATGTTGGGGTTTGGACAACTTGTCCCGGAAAATGAAATATTGTTGCCAATTCCTCCGAGCTTAAAACAAAGGCCTTTTTCTTATACGGCGGATGAAAATAAGATCTTCTTCTATAAGAATCAAAAAGTTCTTTTCTTACTTTATTTTGTCTTATTTCTTTAAAATCTTGCCATGGATAATTAAAAATTGTTAAACCGCCGGTTGGTACAATTCCGTTTAAATTTGCAGAACTATATTGTTTAAATGTTCCTGTAAGTCCAGTTATGTTTATCGGTTTAAATTTATCGGACTCTGCAAGATAAATCCCTCTTATGCCACAATCAAAACCTGGTTTTGCAATAGCGTTTTGTATTGCAGAAATGACATCGTTTTCTTCTTTTGTAAGATTAGGGTGTTTTTCGGAAACTGAAGCTTTCGTTTTTGGGTCGCGTTTCATTAAATCATTGATTAAATCTTCCGCTTCCCCTCTCCAATCCGTTTTTTTGAACCATGAACCTTTTTTTGTTTTTTCTTTTTTGTTCGCGCGAATCAAAATCTGTATCCAAATATATTCTTTTTGACCGACAGAACCCAAAAATTCTATTGTCGGTGTAATTGGGTCAATTTTTTGTTCTTCTTTCGGGTCTTTATCCAAACCATAATCAATATATGTTTTTATTGGGTATGGGTCAGCTTTTGTAAGTTTAAACTCACACCCCCACAGAGAAAAAGATTCTTTGGAGTATCTTAAAAAATTAGTGTAATCTTCAACCTCTTGTACTTTAGATTGCGGGTATTGTGAATAAATTTGGGACTCAATTAAATCCACAAAATTTTTTCTTGTCCAAATAAAAAAATGAAAATTCCCTTCAATTGAGACCAATTCCAAAGAAAACCAAGGTCTAACTTTGCCTTTCATATATTTGTCTATAAAATTTCCATCTCCTCCTGTTTGATTTAGTGTATTTAAAACTAATTCCATCGCCAATGGAGATTTGAATTGTTCTTTCGGTAATTCTATTTCAAGAAGTATATATTCTTGTTTAGATAAAAAATCCGCTCTCACATAGGCCAACCACATATTCCAAAAAATTATTACAAGAAACAATACTCCCCATGTTGGTGATAATAATACAATAACATTGATGACTCTTGGTAATAAATCAGTAAAAAATTCCACTATTACTAAATACAACATAACTTATATAATATAATAAAAAAAAAATTTGTGATAGGGGTTAAAAACCTCTGGAAGAGGTTTTTAACCTCTAATGTTTTTGTTTTTCGAAAATCTCTAACTTTAAAACCTCTTACTTAAAAAAACCCCGGAGAGGGGTCTTTTAAAGATACTTTTTCAAACCTGCTCTCAGCAGATTTGAAGTTAGATTAAAATATATTTCCCATCTTTTGTTTTCTTAAAACATTTTGGATCTTGCAAATTAACAATGATTGTATTTTCTTTCACATATCTTTCCTTCAAAACATTTTCTATAATTTCATCTTTTGTCATCGGACCATTTTGCTCCAACATTTGGTGAATAACATCTTTTACAACGCCAACCATATAGCCCCATTCTTTTAATGCGTACAATCCTCTGCCAACAAGTACAAACCTTGGGTCTTTTATTAATTCATTATGACAAGTGGCAATATGCGCTTTTTTATTAAATATTTCGCCTATTTTTCTTGTTACTTCAGCAAAATGCATTGGTGAACCGTGTTGTCTTATTATCAAATAAGCATAGTCCCTCATTCCTTTTGCATTTATATTTGAAGATGATGACAAACCCCATTCTCCTAATTGATTTTTTCCTATGTTTTTAGAAATCATCAACCATCTTTTTAGTGTTTCATTGTCTGAAACATATTTTTTAGGAATATCACTCACAAGTTTTGAAAAAGATTTTAATATTTGTTCTTCAGAAATAAGATCATCTTCTGAAATTTCGTCACGAAGTTTTAACAAAGCGCCGTGAACCTTATCAGCCAAATATTTATCAATATACCATCTTGGACTAAAATGTTCGTCCTCTTTTTCTTTTGTAAATTCATCTCCCAAAACTAACAAAAGATGAATATGATTTCTTTCATCTTCTTTTGTTGAAAGATACTCAAAAAGATGACCTTCGTGTACTACACCACCGAGTGAATCAATTGCGGACAAAAGTTCATCAAAAATTTTTCTTTCTTTTTCAATCAGACCCGATTGTTTAATCTTATTCAAAGCGTAGTTTTCTATTTGTCTTACTCTTTCTCTCGTTATTCCATAATTTTGTCCTATCGCTTCCAATGTCATTCTTTTTGAATCTGAACCCAATCCGTAGCGACTAATAACAACAGTGCTGGCGCGTTCTGGTAGCGTTTCCATCAATTTTTTTGTTATTTGCTTCGGTTTTATTTGTAATACATTCATATTTTTTAATTTACGCACTTATAAAATTATTATTGTTTTTAAAGATATCACAAAAATATCCTACTGTCAAACTATTAAAATGATGTCTGTTTTTCTCTGTTTAGTAATAAAATCTGTCTTTATAGAATACATATAGACAAATATCATGTCAATTATGTTAAATTGTAACAATATTTACAAGCTTGTCTTTTATATATATAGTTTTTTTTATTTTTTTATCTCCCACCCATCTTAAAACCGCCTCCAAAGAAATGGCCTTGTCCTTTATTTCATTTTCACTAAGATTGCTGGCTACAATAAATTTATCTCTGATTTTTCCATCTACCTGAACAACAATAGTAAAATTTTCATTTTCTTTTATTTCATCATATTCAGGCCACTTGCTTTTATGAATAGATTCTTTTTCCCCTGTTTCTGACCACAATTCCTCTGTCACATGTGGCGCAAACGGCGAAAGAATTTTTAGAAATTTTTTATAACTATCTTTGCTAATTTTATTTTCATCATAAACAAAATTTAAAAACATCATCATTGAACTTATCGCCGTATTAAATTTCATATTTTCAATATCTTCACCAACTTTCTTTATTGTTTTGTTTAAAAAATTATTTACACTTTCATTTTCACTATCAACTATTTTTTCGGAAAGACCATAAACTTTTTCAACAAATCTTCTCGTTCCAACAACTCCGTCAGAATTCCAACTTGTTTGCTGGTCAAACGGTCCTAAAAACATTTCATACAATCTAAATGAGTCGGCTCCAAATCTTTCAATTATGTCATCGGGATTAATGACATTTCCTCTGGACTTTGACATCTTTTCTCCTCCGTCTCCAAGAATCATTCCGTGGGAAGTTCTCTTTATGTATGGTTCGTCTGTTGGAACCAAACCAATATCAAAAAGAAACTTATGCCAAAAACGAGAGTAAAGCAAGTGAAGTGTCGTGTGTTCCATTCCTCCGTTATACCAATCAACGGGAGTCCAATATTTTAATTTCTTTTCATCAGCAAAAACTTTATCATTTTCTGGGTCAGTATATCTCAACCAATACCAAGAAGAACCAGCCCAGTTCGGCATTGTATCTGTTTCTCTTTTTGCCGGGCCACCACATTTTGGACATTTAACATTTACCCATTTTTCAACTGAAGCAAGCGGTGATTCTCCAGAATCAGTCGGTTCATACTTTTTTACATCAGGAAGCTCAAGCGGGAGATTTTCATCAACAACCCATCCTGGATTTAACAACTCACCTTCGTTAAATTCTTGGTTTTGAATTTTGGATTTTGAATTTGGAACTTGTTTGTGATTTGGAATTTGTAATTTGGAATTTTCCACTCGTTTTTTGCACTCGTTGCAAAAAACGAGTGGAATAGGTTCTCCCCAATATCTCTGTCTTGAAAATATCCAATCCCTCAAACTATAAACTGTCTTCAATTCCCCACCAACAAATTTAGTAATTTCCTTTATTGCTTCATTACTTTCCATTCCATCAAATTTTCCTGAATTAATTAATTTCCCATAACCTGTGTATAAATTTTCATTGCTTTCAATAACTTTTATTATTTCAATTTTATCTGCGTCTATCTGCGTTTTTTTATCTGCGTTCATCTGCGATGTAAAGGCATAATCGCGTTCATCGTGTGCCGGCACAGCCATTATTGCACCAGTCCCGTATCCGGCTAAAACATAATCAGCTATGAAAATTGGAATTTCTTTTTTGTTTACGGGGTTTGTGGCTTTTATTCCCTTTAATTCAACACCCGTTTTTTGTTTGCCTTCAGCTGTTCTGTCTATATCTTTCTTTTTTGCAGTTTCAGAAATATATTTTTCAACTTCTTTTATATTTTCTATTTCTTTATTTTCAATAAATTTTCTAATCAATTCATGTTCTGGTGCTAAAACTAAATACGTCGCACCAAAAAGTGTGTCCGGTCTTGTCGTAAAAACATTTACTTTCGTAAATGTCGCGGATGAACGCAGATTGGATGCAGATTCACGCAGATTTGTTACTTCAATTTTGTCAGCTTTAATTGTTTTCCCAAGAAAATCCAATCTTTTTTTATTTTTATCTACTATACCCAAACTTAAATAATTATTGCCAGATGTATAATCCCAGAATGTCTCGCTCTCCCCTTTTTTGAATATCTCCTCACCAAAAACTTCTTCTGCAATTGCATGAGCTTTATAACTGAAACTATATTTTTTATTTTCAAAAGTTATATCATCTTCTTCTATTTTCAAATTTGTATCCTTTTCTTTCACTAAAATAAAAGAGTTACTATTTAAATCATCGGCCAAAACATACCCACCGCTTAAAAAGAGTTTCAGATAAAAAGAACCGTCATCTAGTTTGAACTTAATTAATTCTTTTATAGAAAATTCTCTTCCTTCTATTTTTAATTTTGAATCAATATTTACATTTTCTCTAAACTCTTGAACATTCGTAATTAAAACAATCTTTCCATCTGCGTTTATCTGCAGTTTTTTATCTGCAATAATCTGCGAAGTTACAAGCGCGAATGAAATGAGTGCGCCGTGACTTTTTCCTATCCAATTTCTTTGTTGAATTTTTATTTTTTCCAAAAATTCTGTCTTGTCCAAATCATCATATAATCTTTCGGCATATTTTGTGATTGCCAACATCCATTGTTCCTTTTCTCTTTTTTCAACTTGTCCTCCACACCTTTCACAAACACCATTAACAACTTCTTCATTTGCTAAACCAATCTTACAACTCAAACACCAATTAATCGGCATTCTTTTTTTGTATGCCAATCCATGTTTAAAAAACTGCAAAAATATCCACTGAGTCCATTTGTAATATTCAGGACTTGAAGTATTAATTTCACGAGACCAATCAAATGAAAATCCAAGTGATTTTAATTGTTTTCTAAAATTATTTGTATTTTTTTTAGTTATTATTTTAGGATTTACTCCTGTCTTAATCGCATAATTTTCCGTTGGTAAACCAAACGCATCCCAACCTATTGGATATAAAACATTAAGTCCTTCCATCCTTTTTTTTCTTGCGACAATATCAAGTGCTGTATAACTTCTAACATGGCCAACATGTAATCCTTCTCCTGATGCATATGGGAACTCTACAAGACAATAATATTTTTGTTTGCTTTTGTCTTCTTTTGTATTATAAATTCCTTCTTTTTCCCATTTTTTCTGGAATTTTTGTTCAATTTTAAAATGGTCGTATTTTTTCATTCTTGTAATTATACATTATCAAAATGTTTTTAAAAATCATATGGTTTGTATTTTAAAAAAAACATGATAAATTATAGATTACCCTAACGGGAGTTCATTTCAAGATAAAAAGAGCCGAACATCTCCCGGTTCTTAATTGGAGAGAGATCAAAAACGCGATAGGTAAAATTAAAAGCACAGACATCTCATGATGTCTGTGCGATTTTTTTATAATAAATCAAATTTAAAGTGGCTTTGGATATGGTGGATATAAATCTTTGTCTATCGTTCTTTCAAAACAGGTTCGCCCTTCCTTATGATCCCAGGACTCATTTACTCCTCCACCTGGATACGGACGTGACGAAACTGCTACGTCTTTTCCACCATAATAATTCATCGTAGGCATAATTATTCCGCCGTTAGAATATTCTACCCAACCTTGAGGTATTGGTAATGAAAACGTCGCACAAAGCTCAAATTTAAGTTTATCTTTTACAGAATATTCATATGTATTTCCTTTTTCAAACTCTGGGTCAACTGGCAATGAATATCCGGATATGGGATTAGAAAGGTCAGAAAGTTTTTCGGGTAATTTTTCTTTTTGTTGCCAATAATTTATTACTTGATATTGAATACTTTGTAAATCACCCATTCGCATATCATCTAATCTAAGCAATCTTTGTTTTGCTGGACTGCCCATAATCATAAAACTGAAAACAACTGCTCCAATTACAAGAACGGCTCCAATCACACCAAAAATCAAACTGATTTTAGATTTAGACGAAGAATCTTTTTCTCTAAGTAAAAAGATGTAATAAGCACCAACCAAGACCGCGACTACAAGTGTAATTATTACTTTCAAAATAAATCGTGTGGTTATCTCACCGGAAATAAAATATCTTATGAGTGTAACTAAATCCACCATAATAACTATCGTGGAAAGAAATAATATAATATACGTCACCCATTTTTTTATAACCTCATCCGCGTGACCTATAATTCCTTTTGCATATTTTCTCCAAAAATAAGAAACAACAATAAAAACTGGAAAAAATATAATAAGTGTTGCTAATGCTATACGAATGCCTTCATATTCATATAAAGAATACCCATACTGGTAACTCGCATTCAAAACATCTGGAAATCGTTTGTTAAGCGTTTCAAAAACCAGATTTAGAAATGATGTAACAGAAGTTATTAATGTTATTAATATTCCCAAGCACAAAAAGAAAAAACCTACGCTTAATTTTGGTTTATTTGATTCCATAATATTTATATTGTAGCAGAAAAGACATAAAACCACGAGGACATAAAACCACGAAAACAAAAAAATAATTAAAAAACTAATTTTGACAAAAAATAAAACATATTTCCACATCTACGCTATAGCGTAGATGTGGAAACTTCCAGCGGTTTCACCGCTGGAAGTTTAAAATTGTAGACATTCTTTATTTATCTTAAAAACCACTTTCTAATTCGCGCGAATTAGAAAGTGGTTTTCTTGTTTTGTTGTTTTCTTGTTTTTTTTGCTTTTTTGCTTTCTTGTTTTTTATCTGCGAACATCTGCGGGTTTTTATCTGCGCCTGCCCCGTAGGAAGCTTGCTTTTCTTCGGGGTTCATCTGCGATTCAAATCTTGAATTCCACAACGTCTCCGTCTTTTATGATATATCCCTTCCCCTCCGTTCTAACCAAACCCTTTGCTTTCGCATTTGAATGAGAACCAGCATCAACCAAGTCCTTCCAATTTATAATTTCCGCGCGAATAAATTTTTCTTTAAAATCAGTATGGATAGCCATCCCGGCTTCTGGAGCGCTTGAATTTCTTTTAATCGTCCACGCTCTTGTTTCATCTTCGCCTGTTGTCAAAAATGTTATCAAATCCAAAGCTAAATAACCCTTTTTTATAAGCTCATTCGTTCCATCATCAAAAACATTTAATTCCTTTCTAAATTCTTTTGCATCTTCAACACTTAAATCCTTCAATTCATTTTCAATCCCAGCATCAACAATAACAAACTCCGAACAAGTATCTTTAAAAAATTTCATCAACTTTTTATATCTCTCGTCTTTTATTTCACACACATCTTTGCAACCGCTTTTTTTATTTAAAACGTATATTATTTTTTTTGATGTTAGAAGATTTAAACTTTTTAAAACTTCTTTCTCTTCTTTTTCTAATTCCAGCGTTGATGCGAGTTTTCCTTCATTCAAAATTTTATACGCTTTTTTGAAAACCCTCTCTTCAAAAATTGCTTTCTTGTCTCCCTTTTTAACATCTTTTGCAATAGTATTTATTCTTTTTGAAACGACTTGAAAATCCGACATTATCAATTCCAAATTTATTATTTCAATATCTTTGAGCGGATCTATTTCATTATGAACGTGCGTTATGTTTTTATCCTCGAATATTCTCACAACTTCTGCAATTGCATCCGTTTCCCTTATGTTTGCTAAAAATTGATTTCCAAGCCCTTCACCCTCCGATGCTCCTTTTACAAGACCTGCAATATCAACAAATTCCACAACGGCTGGAATTTTCTTTTTTGAATTTGAAAATTTATTTAATATCTCAACTCGTTCGTCTGGCACAGGAACAATCCCCACGGATTGGTCAATTGTGCAGAAAGGATAATTCTCCGCCGGAACAGACTTTTTCGTCAGCGCATTAAATAGTGTGCTTTTTCCTACATTGGGCAAGCCCACAATTGCGATTGATAAACTCATAGAATCAATTAATCAAGAAGAAATAAAAGCAATAGAGCATAAACGACCTTATTCAGATTAAACAAAAAACAGGAGAAAGTAAAATTATTTTTTATTTAAATTTTTACATTCTCTAATTCCATTGGATTAGAGAATGAAAAACAACAAAATTAAACTATCCCCTTATTCCGTTGGATTTGGGGATAGATTAAATTAAATAAAAAGCTCAATTTCCCAATTGAATTTTTTTAAACCTGTTATTTTTTTATTAGGTCTACAAAAAATACATATCCTGTCCGTAGCCACCAGTACCAAGATATTCCGCCTCGCCTTTCAAAATAGATTCGTATGGTTTGCAAGCAAAACATCCTTTTTCTCCACGAGGACAATTAAAAGTTTCTTTTTCTCTGGCTTCTTTAACTTTCAAAGCAACAGCGAGTACTTTTTCTTTAGCTTCATTAATGTCGGGTAATATCATCTTCGTAGGTTTATCATCTTTATTCAAATACCAATATGATGCTCCGGAAATTTTTCTTTTTTGTAAAGTATTCAAAAGTAAGAGATAAATCGGGAGTTGGAGAGAATCCTCGGCTTCATCATTTTTACCAGTTTTAAAATCAAGAATACGAACGCTATCATCTTCTTTAATGTATTCCAACCAATCAATAAGTCCACATAATATTATGTTTTCGTCTTCAGAAAGATAAAAATTGGGTGGCATATTATTGTGTCCACATTTTATCTTTACAGTTTTATTTGCAATCGGTCCAGGGTTTTTTATAACTCGTTTTATCATTTCAACACCTCGTTTTTTAAATTCATTTTCTTCATCGTCATTCTTAAATCCTCCTTTTCTCCCAGATACTTGTAACCAAGCGTCTTCAAAATCATCTAAAAGATCTCGTTTCATTCTTTCTTCAACGGGGATATTTTTTAATAATTCAAGTGTTGTATGAACCGCCTGACCAAGAGAAAGATATGGACTGACAATATTTATTTTTCTTCCTGTTTTAGGGTCTTTATAAACATTATGTAAATAATAAGTTCGTGGACATTTTAGAAAATCTCCCATAGAAGAATGCGATACCCATATAGATTTATACTTATCAGGTGCCATTATTTTAAATTGTTATTTACATTTTACCACTTTCGAAGAAAATTTAATAATTGTTTTTTTGCTTTATTTTTAAAATTCCCCCAAACAACCATTCAATTGAATAAGATAAAGCATCAGGCGTGAAAATCCATACAATCATTCAATTGAATAAGAGAATCAAATTAAGAAACAGAAAGGGACAAAAAAATCTGTAAAAAATAATCGGTAAAAAAAATGCAAACTATAAACCAGAAATTATGTTTGAAATAAAATTGGGTAGCGATTTGGACAAAGAATAATAAACGAGCGGGCCTCTTTGGTCGGCTGACAAAATTTCAACAGCTTCCAAAAGTTTAATATGTTTAGACGTTGCTTGCATAGAAAGTTTTAATTCCTCGGCTATATCACCCACCGATGATTCGCCCTCTTTTTTAATAACTGAAATAATTGCCAACCGACGATAATTTGCGAGTGCTTTGATTGACCTTTCTAATTTTTTAAATTGTTTTGCTTCAATCATTTTTTATATTTTTAATTTTTAATTTTTAATTTTTAATTTTTAATTTTTAATTTTTCAAAAATATCTTTTCTAATTAATTTTAAAATATTTTTACTAAATATATTATATATCCCAAAAATCCATTATACAACCATTCAATTGAATAAGATAAAGCATCAGGCGTGAAAATCCATACAATCATTCAATTGAATAAGATAATAGAAAATCAGCTATCTCCGACAGTAGAAAAATAGATCGTTTCTGTATATAACCATTCAATTGAATTAGAGAATGGAAAAACAGATAAAATTTTATACTGTAATAAAAAAACCCGCTTCTACGAAGCGGGTTTTGGCACAAGGCCGAGAGTCATAAATTAATGTCTGAGGTTTTACTATTATTCTTTAAAATTTTTAATTAAACCAAGTGCCAAATCAATGGCACCTTTTCTGTGATCATCAAGTGCGCGAAGAAAATTGTCTGCTCTTTTGTATCCGTCTATATCACCATGGTCAAAACATGTAACTCCAAACAAAAACGACGGGGCCAATAGATTACCCATTATTGTCCATTCTGTATAAGGAACTTCCATTTTACGATCACCGTGTATATCAAAAATCCGATTTTCATGGTCACTCTCAATAAAAGGGTCACCTTCATTAAACTGTTTTGATATGGTGTCAAAACCTTTTTTGGTTTTTACAAGAAATTCCTCAAAATACCATCTTTTTATCTTCTCTAGAACAATTACCTTAGATTCTGGTTTGAGATTTCTAACAATGTAACCAGTTTGCCTTGGAGTAAGGTATACCATATTGTTTGGAAAGCTAATCTCGTTTAAAGATACACAAAATTTGATATTAAGCCAAATATCATCAAAACTAAGAATGGCAAATTCATTAATCCAAATTTCTGTGTTTGCTTTTTCTGAATTTTGAGAAATCTTTTTAATAACTTCCACACCGCTTTTTTCATTTAAACAGATGTGTGGTTGAAAATAGCTTTCTTTTGCTACCAAAAGAGAAATCACTCCCAGATTTAAATCGACTTTTAAATCTGAATCTTCTCCCAATTTTACAAGTACACTTTTTCTTTCTTCCATCGAAATACTCCTTTTTTTGTTTATATTTTATTGAACTTTTCGTTGTGTATAATACAGGAATATATTGTTTTGTCAATTCCAGCACTTATTTTTTATAAAAAATAAGTGCTGGGTTAAAATATTAAACATTCATCCCAGCCACAAAACCAGTGGTCCAACAAAGTTGAAGAGAGAAACCGCCAGATGGACGATTGATGTTGAGTAAGTCACCTGTGATATAAAGATTTGGATGAAGGCGCGAACGCATTGTTCTCATATCAATTTCCGTCAACAATACTCCCCCGTCCGAAACAACCGCCCTATCAAAACCCATCAAACCAGTAACAGTGAGTGGCATGGCCTTGAGTAAATCAACAATTTTTTTGCGTTCTTCTTTTTCCACACTATGCACTTTCTTTTCAAGGTCTAAATTTAATTTGGGAAGTAATAATTCAAGAGCCAGTGCTAAACCGTGTGGTGCAATTTCTGGCAAAACATTTTTAAGTGTCTTATTTTTATTTTTATTAAAAGTCCTAACGATTTCTTTTTCAAGCGCACCAAGGTCGGTGTGAGGATATGTATCAATTTTTGCTGTCACAACTCCCGCCTTAAGTAAATCTCTGACCTGACGAGAACTATTTAAAATAAGAGGCCCCGATAAACCAAAGTGAGTAAAAAGAATTTTTCCCGTTTTGCTAAATTTTTTCACACCATCAAGAAAAAATGTAATTTTCATAAATGACAAAGTCACGCCGGAAAGGTTCTTAACCCATTTTTCACGCACTGCGAGAGGAACAATGTCGGGCGATGCTTCTTTTATCTTATGCCCAAGCGATTTGAGCCAAGAAAAACCATCTCCTGTTGCGCCCAATTCCGGATGTGAAAAACCGCCGGTTGCCAAAACTAAAGATTTACAAAAATATTTTTCTTTACCAACAACCACACCGGTTATTTTTTCGTTTTCTTTAAAAATTTTATTAACCCCGTGTCCACATCTAACAACAACGTCATTATCACGCATAAATTTTTCTAATACACGAAAAACATCTTCGGCTTTTTGTGTCGCAGGAAAAACACGCTTTTTCGCTTCAATCACAAGTGGTAAACCGCGTTTTTCAAAAAAATTAAAAGTATCTTTAACTCCAAACCGTGCAAATGCTGAATATAAAAAATCTTTTGCAGTGCCATAATGTCTGATGAAAACTTCGTGGTCTTCTTCTGCGTTTGTAATATTACAACGACCACCGCCTGTCGCTTTGAGCTTATCGCCTAAATGATTATTTTTTTCTATAAGTAATACACGAAGCCCGCGTTCAGCAGAACAACCCGAAGCCATCATCCCAGACGGTCCGCCACCCACGACAATAACATCAAAAGTATTGTTAGAATTTTTAAACATAAAATATAGATTTTAGATATTAGATATTAGATTTAAGATAATCTATATGTCTATATTCGCTGACTTCGCATTTGATTGAATAAATGATTTTCTTATTGTTACATCTGTACCCATTAAAATATCAAAAATCCTATCGGCTTCTATTGCATCGCCAACATTTACTCTTTTTAGAACTCTGTTGTTTGGGTCCATTGTTGTCTCCCATAATTCGTCTGGATTCATTTCACCAAGACCTTTATATCTTTGAACACTAACTTTCTTTTGTGCTTTTGCTTGGGTTTTTTCATCACTTTCTTTTTCGTTTTCAACTTCCATTTCTGAATTTTCGTTTTTACCGTCTATTATTTCTGTTTCTTCAAATGAACCAACTCCTCTTTCTTTAAAGAATTTTTCTTTATCTTCTTCCGCGTAAAAATAAAATTGTTCTTTTCCAAGTTTTACTTTATACAAAGGTGGTTGGGCTATGTACAAAAATCCACCTTCAATTACTTGAACAAAGTATCTATAAAAAAGTGTGAGCAAAAGCGTTCTTATGTGCGAGCCGTCAACATCGGCATCTGTAGCAATAATTACTTTATGATATCTAAGATTACTTAAATCAAATGTATCTCCTATCGCGGTTCCGAGCGCGATTATAAGATTTTTCACTTGTTCTGACGCGAGTATTTTATCAAGACGAGTTCTTTCAACATTTAAAATTTTCCCCCTCAAAGCCAAGACCGCTTGCGTCTTTCTATCTCTTCCTGTTTTTGCAGAACCACCGGCTGAATCTCCTTCAACAATAAATAATTCTGAGTCCTCGGCACTTTTACTTTGACAATCCGCCAACTTGCCCGGCAACATCATTCCTTCAAGTGCTCCCTTTCTCAAAACACTGTCCTTTGCCGCCTTTGCCGCCTTTCTTGCTCTCAAAGCCAAAATAACTTTATTCACTATCATCTTTGCATCATCCGGATTTTCTTCCATAAAATATGACAGCGCGTCTCCAAAAGCCGTTTCAACGGCTCCCCTCGCCTCCATACTTCCTAATTTTGCCTTGGTCTGTCCTTCAAATTGAATTTCTCTTAACTTTACAGATATTACAGTTGTTATTCCTTCAATAACATCATCACCTGTGAAATTTTCGTCTTTTTCTTTTAATAAATTATTTTTTCTCGCGTATGTGTTTAACGTTCTTGTCAGAGCTGTCTTAAAACCTGTGATATGTGTACCACCTTCCGAGTTATAAATATTATTTGCGAAAGGAAGAATTCTAGACGATATATCATCAACATATTGAAGTGCGACTTCAACACCAACATTATCAACTTCTTTATTTATATAAAAAATATTTTTATGTATTTTTTTAAACGGCTCGTTATAAAAACTAACAAAAGAAACAAGTCCTCCTTCAAAATAAAAAGATACTGATGGAACTTCAAGAGAATCGTCTTTGAGGAAAAATGTTGATGAGTCATCAATTTTTTCCTTACATTCGCGAGCATCAATAACAGTTATTCTCAAACCATTTACTAAATATGCCTGTTGGCGCATATGACTAATGATTTTTATCCAATTAAAAGATATTTCTTTGAAAATTTCTGGGTCTGGTTCAAATATAACAACTGTCCCGCGATATTTTGAAGCACCAACTTTTTTAACACTTGCCTTCTTTTTTCCTTTTGAATATTCTTGAACATACTTAAATCCATCACGATGCACTTCGGCCTTCATATAAATTGAAAGTGCGTTTACAACTGATGCACCAACTCCGTGTAAACCTCCTGATACTTTATAACTTTGCCCACCGAATTTTGCACCCGCGTGTAATGTCGTCATTATTGTTTCAAGCGCAGAAACTTTTGTCTGTTTGTGTATATCAACGGGTATTCCTCGTCCGTTATCAACGACACGCACTCTGTTGTTTGATAGTAATGCAACTTCAATATGGTCGGCAAAACCGCCCATCGCTTCGTCGCGACCATTATCAAAAATTTCAACTATAAGATGGTGAAGTCCGTCTGGACCAGTTGTTCCAATATACATCCCGGGTCTCTTTCTGACAGGTTCTAGCCCCTCAAGAACAGTAATATCGGACGCTTTATAACCAGCGCTTTCGTTCTTTATTTTGCTATCTTTTTCTCTCTTTGCTTTTGCGGGTAGTTTGTCCTTTTTTGTAGCCATATTTTAGTGTTAAAAAATAAAAATATCGCTGTTTTGCGATAGTGTTATTATAGCAAAAATTCCTTTATTTTGAAAGGAATTTTCATGATTTTATGTGTATAAAAAGTGGTTAAATTACCTTATTTATATAGTAATCCACGGGTGCAAAATCATCGGTTAAAATTGGTACATCTGTTTTAATTTCTTTTTTCCAAACACGCTGTAGATATTTATTTATTTCTGCATCATCACTACTGAAAATTTGTTTGTCTTTTGTTTTTAATGCTACCAAAATTATATTTTGAACTTCTTCCCCATTATTGGGCTCATCAACTGGAAATATATAAACTTGTGGAAAAATATTTTTGTATGTCGAGTATTCAGCTCTTAAAAATTTTCCCTTCTCACCTTCAATTGAAGAAATGAGATTTAAAACAACAATTCCATTCTCATTTAAAATATCATATTTTTTTTGTACTGCTTCCTTTGTGGTTAATTGATATGGAATAGAATATCTGGAACTAAAAGCATCTCCAAAAATTACATCGTATTTTTCTTTCCCGCCTGGGCGGGCGAGTGTCTTATTTAAATAAACTCTTCCGTCTTCATGATAAATATTCATTCTAGAATTTTCTTTCAAATTAAAATATTTTTTTGCGAGTTCGGTAACTTTCGGGTCTATTTCAACAACATCAATTGTTGCATCCGGATATTTAAGTAAATAATCTTTTGGGTATGAATATCCGGCTCCACCAAATATCAACGATTTTTTAAAATTGGGATTAAAATATTTTGCGAGATGAAAATATTTTGAATATTCATTAACCAATTCATCACTGTCTAAAAACATTGACGAATGATTCTCGTTATTTATTCCCATTACACGAATAATTCTATCCGTTTTTACATCCTTATGTTCAGTTATTAAAATACGATTATAGGCGGTATCAACATCAATAAAACCTTTTTTTTCAGATAAAGAATTAAATTCATTAACTGACATCCACCCAGCCAAAACAAATATCAAAACAAATAATTTTCCATTCAAATGTTGTTTTGAATAAATTAATATGGAAACAATTATTAAAACAAAAACCAAAATAAGCAACATTTTATTCGTCCCGAATTGTGGAATTAAATAAAAACCAGCTAAAAACGTTCCGAATATACTTCCGGCAGTAGATAAAGCATAAAGAGTTCCTATCGTTGAACCTGATGTATCTAAACTATTTATTTTTAATTTCGCGACATAAGGAGAAACCATTCCCAATAAAACACTCGTTGGTAAAAATAAAATGAGCGATGCTAAGACAGAACCAATTTTAATATTTGCTAAATTAGTTTGCAAAACAATGAGTAATGGTTCTTTAATCAAAATTGTTAACCCAATAAAAATTGCTGATAAAAAAACAATCAGCGATAAATTAGAAAAACTAGGATTTTTATCCGCGATTTTTCCACCAAAATAATAACCCAAACTTAAACTGCCTAAAATAATCCCAATCAAACTTGTCCAAACAAATATTGATGTTCCAAAAAATGGCCCAAGCACCCTTGAGCCAACAAGTTCAAATATCATAACAACTGCCCCACAAACAAATACGGATATTTCTAAAATATATTTTTTGACCTTCATTTTGTTTTTAACTATTTTCACTTTAAATTTTACAGTTAACTGTAAAATTATTTAGTTTTTGTTTTTTGTATTTTATTGCTTTCTTGTTTTTTTGCTTTTTTAATTCTTACCTAACCTCCCACCCTTTTTTGACTATTTTGTCTTCTATTTTTTTCATCACTTCCCCTACTTCGTCATCCGTCAAAGTTTTGCTTTGTGACTGAAAAACCAATCGAAACGCGTATGAAACCTTTTTATCTTTTTTGTATTTATCAAATAATTTACTTTGAACAAACAAATTTCCGGCGTTTTCTTTAATAATATTTAAAACTTCTTCGCTTTTTATTTCTAATGGAACCCAAACAGCAATATCTCTCAAAACAAACGGATATTGTGAAATATTTTTATATTTTATTCCGGTGTTTTTATAATTTTCAGAAAACTCTTCAAATACTTTTCCGTATGAATTAACATTTGGGAGTTTATTGACCAAATCTTCTAAATCAATATTTAATATATTACTCTCCGCCTTTGCAACGATTTTTGTCTGTAAAATCTCTGAAAGTTTATTTTTTATTTCTTCAATATAATTCTGTGTATCTTTTTCTTTTTTCTTTTTTACACCCATAGATAAATAGAGTTTCTCTCCATTTTTTTTATAAATTTTGCCTATTTCAAAAATCTTAATATCATCAAGAGCTAGCACATCAGAATATTTTGAATTGAATTCTAAATTGTATTTAACTTGTTCTGTCGCTGAACTTCTTAAATATTTTTTATCACCAGCTAAAGGATTCAAAAGCTCAACTTCCCCATTGTCTACAAATGCATAATTATAAACTTCTGAAAAACCTTCAGTTATAAAAAAGTTTTTAATTAAACTTGAATAGTAAAAAATCTTATCAACTTTAGGTTTTGATATTTCTTTTGGCAAATCATAAGAAATATTTTCATAACCAAATATTCTTCCTATTTCTTCCGCCAAATCTTCTTTTATTCTAATATCATTTCTGTAATAAGGAATTGTCAAAACATATCTTTTTTCATTATCTGTAAATCTTCTATAACCAATAATTGTTTTGAAAGAAGGGTTTTTTTCTATATTTTGAACATCAACTTTATTTCCATTAAGGCGAGATGTGTGTAAGACCTTTTCGTCTCCTAAATACAAACCACAGTGGTCAACTCCTTCCTGAACTTTTGTTCCTTTTATAAAATCTATTGTTTCGTAATAAATTTTTCCATTGCCGGTATTTAGAAATATTAAATCACCAAATCTTGCTTCTTTCCTAGAAATTTCTTCACCAAAAACATATTGGTCAATTGAAACTCTTGGAATTTGAATTCCTGCCTGTACAAACAAATATGCCGTTAGAGATGAACAATCAAAATAATTTGGCGCGTCAAAACTCACGCTCGCGCCAAATTTATATGGCTTGCCTTCAAGTTCTGGAATAATTTTTTTAATTTCATCAAGTGGTTTTATTTTTTTGTATTCAAACCCGAGTTTGTCTAAAATTTTTTCAAATTCTTTTTCTTTTATTTCAGTCCCTAAAATTTTATTAATTTCATCAACCGAAACACCCATCTTGTATGGATTTGATTTTCTCGGATATTCATCCAAAATATCTTCACTCATCTTACCGCCGGATAATTCCGAAACGAGCTGAGACAATCTCTGCATCGCCGTATAAACCAACTCTGGACTTATATCTGCTTCAAATCTTTTTGACGCCTCTGTTTGTAACCCTAATTTTTTAGATGTTTTTCTTATACTTTTAGGATTGAAATTACATACAGACAAAACAATCTTTTTTGTTTTTTCATCTATGCCCGTATCTATTCCTCCTTTTATTCCCGCAATATCAAGCGGTTTTTCTCCGTCGTGAATTACCAGAGTATTTTCGTCTAAAACATAATGATTTTCATCAAGTGTAGTTATTTTTTCTCCCTTCTTTGCTAACTGTATTGAAATATTTTTTTTATTGTTTGTCCCTGTAATTAATTTATCAAAATCAAAAGCATGAACCGGCTGTCCTGTTTCCATCATTACAAAATTAGTTACATCAATAATGTTATTTATAGATTTTTGTCCAAATTTTAATAATTTTTCTTTAAGCCACTCCGGCGATTCTTTAACTTGAACATCAACAACGAGTCGTTTTGTTGCTCGCCTGCATTCATTTGGATTTTCAATTTTTAAAGTTAAAAAATCTGATGATTTTAAGTTTTTATCTATTTTAACATTCTCTACATCTGAAAATTTTGTTTTTAAATCAAAAAGCATTTCTACCTCACGCGCAATTCCAAAATAAGAAAGCGAATCGTGGGCTCTATTAGGCAATACATCTATATCAAAAATAAAATCATCTTTGTCTTTTGAAACCTCAGAAATTTCATATGAATGCATAGTTAAAACATCCTTAATCTTTTTTGAATCTGGAAGTTTCCCGTTAAAATATTCTTGAAGCCATTTATATGATATGAGCATGATTGATTTTTAATGAGCGAAGTGAATATAAAAATCATCACCCCGCCCTTTTTATATTTAAACGTTTTCGTAATGAGCGCCAAGCTCCATCATATTCTTTTAATTTTATTTCCCTATTACGCGCTAACTTTTCTGTCGCGTAAGCTTCATAATACACCATTTCGCAAGAATAATTTTTTGCATGCTGTTTAAATCTTCTCTTTAAATCTTTCGAGAAACCAAAATAAAATTTATTATTTCTTTTTATAACATACACATAATACATAAATAAAAGGGCGGGGTTAAGAAAAATATAGTCGTTGTCTACCACCAGACAACTCCCTATTTTTCTAAAATTGATTTGTTAATCTCAAGTCCCCCGAATAAAGCATTCTTATGTCTGGAATTTCATATTTAAGCATAACCAATCTGTCTATTCCTACTCCAAATGCAAAACCTTGCCATTCTTGTGGATTAATTCCACAATTTTCTAAGACATTTGGATGAACCATCCCTGCGCCCATTATTTCTATCCATCCAGTTCCTTTGCATATTGAACAACTTGAATTTATTTTCCCTGTCTTGAGCGTCGTCGAAAGATTTTTTACACATTTAAAACAGGTTGCATCAACTTCAAGTCCGGGTTCAACGAATGGAAAATAACTTGGACGAAAACGAATATTAATTTTTTCTTCAAAAAATTTTTCTAAAAACTCTTTCAAAACACCCTTAAGGGTTGTAAGAGCTGTGTTTTTAGTAATCATTAGTCCCTCTAATTGATAGAATTGCGCTTCGTGTGTCGCATCTGTTGCTTCATATCTAAAAATTTTACCGGGAGCAATAATTTTTATGGGAGGTTTATTTTTCTCCATATATCTAATTTGGACGGGAGAAGTGTGAGTTCTTAATAACGCAGATTCTCGCAGATTTTCACGCAGATTTACGCCGATGTTTTTATCTGCATTTATCTGCGGTTTTTTATCTGCGTTAATTTGCGTCTTAATCCAAAAGGTATCCCACATATCTCGCGCTGGGTGATCCGCGGGGATATTAAGTGCATCAAAATTATGATATTCGTCCTCTATGTGTGGACCGTCCGTTATTTCAAACCCTAAATCATCAAAAATCTTGCCGATTTTAAGCATCGCTATAGTGAGAGGGTGATAATGTCCTTTTTCTTTGTTTTTATTATCTTTGGTCATAACAAGGTAATTTTATATTAAAAATACAAGTTTTCAAAATTAAAAATAACAAAAGTATTACAAAAGAACCATTCTTTTTTAAGATGGTTCTTTTGTAACATTTTAAACTTTTTATATCCATATTATGGATTATGGATGAAAAAACAATTAAAATTGCTTTTTCATTTATTTGACCTTTTTATTTTTGCTCTAACTGACGACGGATTAAAGTACAAATGCCGGCAGAAATAGCGATGAGTTGTAACACTATTGCATCATTATAAAAATGCTGTTGAGAAAATCCCCAAAAATTTCCGCCATCCCCGGCAAGCCAAGCACCCACCAGCGCTAGACCGCCCCAAATTCCAAATATAATGGAGGCGCCGTGTACAATTGTTGAATATTTCATATTTTTTCTCCTTTTGGAGTTCAATTAACTTTTAGTTTTTATTTCTTGTTTATTTTCTCCCAAAGCCAGATGATTGCCAGTATTCCGACAATTAACCATACGACCGGAATAAGTACCATAAACAGCGACCAGAAAAAACCACCGCCACCCATCATGCCTCCCCATCCTCCCCATCCTCCCCATCCTCCATATCCGCCCACGGAATCAAAATCCATCATATATCTACCATCTGCTAAAACGACACTTGGAATAAAAAACAATATTGGATAAAGATATAATATTAATTTTTTCATAAAATTTTTACTTCATATTATTGATAAAAAAACTTTCACAAAGATATTATGGATTCAAATGCTCCCATGGAGCATAATACAAAAAAATAATTATGGATTCAAATGCTCATTTAGAGCATTTAAATTCCCAGAGATTTTAAATTTTAATTGCTTTTTCATTTATTCGACCTTTTTTAATCTTAACGAATTTAAAACTACACTAATACTGCTTAAAGCCATCGCCACTCCTGCAAATATTGGGTTCAATAAAATTCCAAATATAGGATATAAAACACCTGCGGCGACTGGAATGAAAGCAGCGTTATAAAAGAATGCCCAGAATAAATTCTGTTTTATTATTCTTATAGTTTTTCTGGAGATATCAATTGTATCCGCAACAAGAGTTAGGTCGCCTCTCATTAAAGTAATATTGGCAGATTCCATTGCTATATCTGTTCCTTCGCCCATAGCTATTCCTACATTTGCTTGTGTTAATGCAGGCGCATCATTTATTCCATCACCAACCATGGCTACAATTTTTCCTTGTTCCTGAAGCTCTTTAATCTTCTTTGACTTTTGGTCTGGTAAAACTCCACTAATAATATTTTCTATTCCGACTTGATGAGCAATCGCCCTGGCTGTTAAATCATTATCGCCTGTTATCATCCAAACATCTATTCCTTTATTTTTTAACAATGCGACTGCATCTTTTGATTTTTCTTTCAAAGTGTCAGCTACTGCTAAAGCACCAGTAATTTTTTTGCCCACAGCAAGAATTATCACGGTCTTGCCATTATTCTCCAAATCTCTAATCTTATCTTCATAAGAAGAAAAATTAATTCCGACATCCTTCATAAGAGTCCTGTTGCCCAACCACGCTTCTGTTTTAAGATTATTAACAATAAGAAAACCGTGTAAACCTTTTCCGGGAATTGATTCAAATTCTTCCAATTTGTAAAGATTTAAATTTTCTTTTTTAGCTTCGCTTATAATTGCTTTATCAAGTGGATGTGATGACTTTTGGTCTAAACTTGAAGCATACTGCAAAATTTCTTTTATAAATTTATTATTGTATGTTTGTTTATCTATTTTTAATAAATCAGCGTTAATATCGTCTTCTTTTCTTTCATCACCAAAAAAAATTATATTCGTCAACTTTGGTTCTCCTTTTGTTAGTGTCCCCGTTTTATCTAAAACAACTGTATCTATTTTATTAGCTATTTCAAGAGAAGAAGCATCCTTAATCAAAATTCCTTTTGTTGCTGCACTGCCGGAAGAAACCATTATCGCCATGGGTGTCGCAAGTCCCAATGCACATGGGCAAGCAATTATCAAAACTGCAACAAAATTAATCAGAGCAAAATTGATTGAAGGTATAGGACCAAAAAAGTACCATACTATGAAAGTTAAAATAGCTATAACAATTACTACAGGAACAAAATAAGAAGAAACCTTGTCGGCAAGTCGTTGGATTGGAGCTTTTGACCCTTGCGCTTCTTCTATCATTTTAATAATCTGGGATAAAATTGTGTCCTTGCCTATTTTAGTTGCGCGGAAAGTAAAAGTACCAAATTTATTTATTGTACTCCCAATTACAACACCGCCGGCAGTTTTATAAACAGGCATTGATTCCCCAGTTATCATTGATTCGTCCACATCTGAATTTCCTTCTGTAATTTCTCCATCAACTGGAATTTTTTCACCCGGTCTGACAATAATTAAATCTCCGACCATAACTTCTGAAATTAATATTTCAATTTCTTTATCGTTTCTAACAACCTTCGCCGTTTTTGGCTGTAAACCGATAAGTTTTCTGATTGCCTCATTCGCTCTGCTCTTCATCAATACCTCAAAATATTTACCAAGAAGAATAAGCGTAATCACGATTGCAGAGACATCAAAATATACAGGTGGTATTATTCCATCAATTAAAAAAAATGTTGGAAATATCGTAATAAACGCGCTATAAAAATATGCCGCCAAAGTCCCGATTGCTATCAATGTGTTCATATCGGCGGTGTGATATTTTATAAGAAGTTTTAATCCGCTATAAAATTGCCATCCCACCCAAAATTGCACAGGGGTAGTAAGAACAAGAAGAGCCCAGTTATTGCTTAAAATTTCGGGTACAAAAGAAAACCAATCAGAAAAACTTCCCAAAAATATCAGTATGGAAAGAATACCGCCTATTAAGAGTTTGGTTTTTAAAATTTTAATTTGTTTCTGTCTTTCAATTTTTTCTCTATCCATCATTTCTTCTTTTTCTTCGCTCTCAATTATCGGTTTGTAGCCGGCATCTATGATTACTTCCAAAATAGTATCAATACGCAGAATTAATGAATTAAAAACAATCCGAGCTCTTTGGTTTGGAAAATCTACATCAATATTTTTTACTCCTTCAAGTTTTTTTAAAGCATTTTCAACAACCATTGCGCAATGAGGCGAGTCCATTCCAATTATTTTTAATGAAACCAACTTTGTTTCTTCATTATTTAAGGTCTGTATCGTTTGATTTTTTTTATCATCAGGATTGCCTTTATCTACATCAAGATGATAACCGATAGAATCAACTGTTTTTGCAAGATTTTTTTCAGAAATTATATTTTCATCAAATTCAACGAGCGCTGATTCTGTAGCAAAATTAACAGAAGCAGAATGCACCCCAACTGTTTTTAACAACGCTTTTTCTATCGTTCCCACACAACTGGCGCAATGCATTCCTTGTATTTTAAAATTTTCTTTTTTCATTTTATTCCTCGTTATTTTATTATGTCATCTGATTAATTTATACCCTCCAGGAACTCCTTTTTTTGATAACACAATTTGCCACAATTGATTTTTTCTTGCACGGAATGATCCAGCACACGAGAGTAAATAATATCTCCACATTCGGTAAAATTTTTCGTCGTAATTTGATTTTATTTTGTCCCAATTATTTTCAAAGTTTTTATGCCACGCCATAAGTGTCTTATCATAATCTGCGCTGAAATTGTGCCAATCTTCCATCACGAACAATCCTTCAATTGATTTTCCAATTTGTTTTATTGAAGGAATCATACTATTAGGGAAAATATATTTCTCAATCCATGGGTCAGTCCCCCTCATCGAAAGATTACTACCAATTGTGTGTAATAAAAACAAACCATTATCTTTAAGAGTGCTGTGAACAACTTTCATAAAAGCGCGATAATTTTTATATCCAACATGTTCAAACATCCCTAAAGATACGATATGGTCAAATTTTCTTTGCCCTTCCAACTCGGCCTTCGTAGCCACTTCTGTGAAGGAGGCAGTTTTATGCGAGGGAGGGTCATTGATGTCACGATAATCTTGAAGTCGGGTCTCAACAGAAAAATTTTCATACAATTTATCAGCCAATTCTTTTTGCTCTTTTGAAACAGTAACTCCTAACGCGTGTGCGCTGTATTTTTCAGAAGCATAACCAATAAAACTTCCCCAACCAGAACCAATATCAAGTACTTTTTGTCCTGGTTTGATTCCAATTTTTTTACAGACCAAATCTAGTTTCGCCTCTTGCGCTTCGTTGAGATTTTTTGCTTCTCCATGTGGCGAATTCCAATAGCTACAGGTATATGTCAAACGCTTATCAAGCATGGCACGATACAAATCATTTCCGATATCATAATGTTTTTTTCCTATTTCAAATGCCTTTGATTTTCTACCAGGATTTAAAACATAATTCCACGCAAGTGAAAACAGTATGCTAAAATTTTTCTTGATTTTTTTATCAAGTTCAGCTTCAAGAACTTTATGAAAAAATTGGTCAAGATTTTTACAATCCCACCAGCCATCCATATACGACTCACCGAGTCCCAACGACCCTTCTTTCATCACACGATTATAAAAATTTTCATTGTGTATTTGAGGGTCATACGGATTAGTTCCATTTATTGTAATTCCCGTACCAACTAACAATGATTCAATAATTTGTTTTTCTTTTTTCACACCGTTAGAAATTGAAAAGTCCTAACTTTAAAATCTCTAAATGAGATTTTAAAGAGTTGTGCTAGTTTTTAATCCTTTTTTGGACTTTTCAATCCATAATTTTTTAATAAATAATGACCTTTTAATATATAACACTCTGCTTTTTCCCATGATTTTATTAACTGTGTGATTTCTAACGGGGTTCATATTTAAAGATTTTTAATTTTACGCCAAGTCAGATGTTCATATATGCTAGACCAAAAAAAACCAAAACTAATAGCAAACAGAAGTTCTTCCAGCGGTATGCCTACAATTAGAATTCCAGAGATGACATCAAGTCGCCAAACTTGTTCAACATATCCCGGATAAAAGACAATCAGAGTTAAAAAGTAGACGAAATAGATAACAAGAAAAATAAAAGCACTCACAATCATTTTTTTCTTGAGGTCAGGCCGACAATACCAGGTTGCAAATCCTCCGAAGACAAGAGCAATAACAGATATATAAATTGGATTAAGTTGTGTCGTTAACATAAGTAAAAGAAATACAATCGGCGCAGATAAAATTGCCAAGAGATGATACCGATGGCGAGAAGAGTGTTGACTCAATGTTGAAATTTTTTCATGCTCTGCGCGAAAGATGCGCTCGTATAAAATAACAACAATTCCTCCTATACCAAAGGCAAAAATTAAACTTTCTATGTCAAATCCTGTTTTTGAAGCTAAATCAAAGAGCGAGGGTGGACTCCAATATTCGGGAACAAACAAAGGTTCGGTCAAGCCAAGAAGTGAAGTCCAAATACTGACTATTAACATCCTTTTTTTGCTTTCTCTACTTTCCAAAGAAAGATAGACAGTGGTCCATACAACCAAAAGTATAAGACCCCAAATAAGCCAAGCATATTGCATATTTATATCTGTTTATTAATTTTTATTGATTTGATTTGCAGAATTTGTTGTGAAACCAAGCAATAATCCATGCTCCGATATAAGCATAAATAACAACTTGCGCCAAACCTATCAAAAATCCGCCGAACGTCATCACCAAACCACCGGTAAATTTTTCTACATTCACTAAATGAACAAGCCAACCAAAAAGTTTTAGTGAAAAATCTGGCCACAAAGACACAAATACAGCACAAACAATATAAATGGTTCCCATTGCTCCTCCAGCCGCTAATGCAAAACCATTTTTATTTATTTGACAATAATGTTTTTCATTATTCATAATTTTTATCTCGTGAAATATGATGTTTTAGATATCATAAAATCCGAGAGTTTTTATCACGCGGGGTAAATTCCCCTTTGGAATTAAATTTTTATTCTTCGACCTTTTTTATTTAACACTGATATGGCTTTTACAATATATTGCCATCAGTATTATTTTTTGGAAAATTTTGAAATTTCTGCAACTAATTGGTCATTGTGAATGCTCATATTAGGGTCATCAAAAACATGTCTGACCATTCCTTCTTTATCAATTATTACATAAGTATGACCCGGAAGTGAACCGTAATGCATTGAGGATGAAGTTTTAAGCATGTTGAATTTTTTAGATACTTCTGCATCTTTATCAAAAACTACTGTCGCTTTGGCAAGTTCAGGCATCTTATTAATCGCTTGTTGCCAATCTTCTTTGGAATCAATCACAACTGAAAGGACCACGGTGTTGTCATTTTTTAAACGCTCATCTTGAGAAAGTGAAACAATTTGATTCCAACATGCGGGATAACACATCAATCCTTCATTAAAAAAGAGTATCACATTCTTGCCTTGCAATTCGTTCGAGGAATATATTTTCCCATCTCTGTCGGCTAAAGCAAAATCCGGTGTAGGTTTATTAATCAGTTCATCAAGTGGTATAACGGGAGTGTTTGTAACAATAGGCATTCCATGTTCATCCGCTACTGGCGTACTAATTTTATTCTTACTGTCATTCCAAATCAGAAGACCTATTATGACGACAACAACTATTGTTATAATAATTGTAGAGACATTTATTTTTTTCATCCCGTTAGAAATTTGTGTATTCATAAATTTATTAGATTATGCGTCCCGTCAAATTAATTTATTAGATTTCTAACGGGGTTCATGATTTTATTTTATAAAATTATTAATAATTATCAACTTTTTGTTATTTTTTCTTCTTGTTTTTCTTTGTTGAATTGACGAGCAACCCGCCAAACAATTCCGCTAATAATTATAACTAACAAAAGCGCCCAGACATATTCGGGAACCGCTTGCACAACACCGCTTATTGATTGCAAAACTTTTGTGAGATAAATATTAATATCTGTCTGATATCCTCCGGCTTGCATAAAAAGCCGATTAGTAAGCGCAAGATAAAAAATCAAAACGCCCATGGCAAGAAAAGTAATGCCCTATACTGCTTCGGAAACGGTAATACTTATTTCTTTGCCGATTAATCGGTATCGAATCGGTCTACTGAAGATTCGTAGAAATTTTTGTTCAAAGTTAATCTTGTCAAGGAAAAGAGATATAATAAAGAGTGGCGCGACCATTCCAAGAACAAAACTTAAAGTATAAAAACCACCCCAAAATATTGAGCTCGGAAGAGTTGCGAGAGCCAAGACACCAGCTAGCACTGGTGCGCAACAAGTAGTGGCAATTCCTGAAAATATACCAAGCACAAATACAGAAACAGCATTGTGTTTCTTGAGGGCAGGGCTTACTCTCATTGGTAAAGAAAAATGAATACCGGTGAGAAGAAAAATTCCAAGAATAGTAAGAAATGTGCTTCCTATGCCGAAAATAATATTATGATATTGGCTGAATAATTTCCCTAGCGCGGCGACTCCAAGACCAATGGGAAGAAATACTGTAAGAATTCCCAAGAAAAATATAAAAGTCATTAAAAACACTTTGTATCTTTCACGAAATATGGAACCGAAATAGGCGGGCAAAAGAACAGTGATACAACACGGGGCAAAGAGCGCCGCAATTCCGGCAATGAATGCCGCGATTAATGATGCGCTTAAAAGTAATTCCATTACTGATTATTATTATCTATGCCAAACAAACGATGAAGCCAACACCAACCAAGAAAACTCTCAAGAAGTGCGATCAACGCCACGATAACGATAATTATGTTGGCCCACTCTGTGCCAAATTGTGGCGCCATCGGACTAAGCCATAATATTCCCAAGACAAATCTAAAAATTCTATCTAATTTCCCTAAATTTTGATTCACCCCGTTAGAAATTTGTGTAGTCATAATAAATTTATTTATATAACCCTGTTAAGTTAATTTACTAAATTTTTAACGGGGTTCATATAATTTTTAGTTAAAGCTGATTATTAATTTTCTTGCCCCGCAGTGAGCTTTGCTCTACTACTGGGGTCGACCCACCGCACCAGAAGCTTCGCTTTGATACGGGACTTCGTTTTTTTAATGACAACATCCACCACCATGAGAATGTTGCGATGGTTTTTGGGCTAACTGCTTTCCATACTCTTCTTTACAATTTTCTGAACAAAATTTTTCACCAAATCCTTCGGGATAATTTTTCCCTTCCTCAAGTCCCGTTTTACAAACAGGACATTTTTTCTTAAAAAAGTTAAACATTAGATATTGTTGATTATTTATTATTAAACTCGACTTTCTATTATTTTATTTATCTCTATATCTATAATACCCCCCTGGGGTATTCTGGTCAAGGATTGATTGTCCACAAAAACTTTCTTTCAGCTATATCACCGATTTGACGAATTACCAAGGTAACCGACTTGGGTATTGGTATAATTTTGCCAAAACGAAGAATACCGGTGCGGTGATGACCATCGGAGGAATCACCGTCCCATATAATTGGCATATATTCATTTTTGTTCTCGTCAATAAGAATAGAAACTTTCGTTAAATCTTTATTAATGCTCACAGAATGGGTATCAAGAGTCACTTCAAAACTCCAATCCGACAAATTTGGGGTTACTTTAACTGTTACTGCGCCTTCGTTGTTAGTTTGTGTTCCTGAAGAAATAACCGATGAAACGGAAATTGAATTGTTTTCATTTTTGACATCATCGTTTTTATCAATTAAAAATCTATTTGCAAGAATAACTACAATAATAATTCCAATAACACTAAAAATAACTAAAAACAATTTGTTTTTCTTGTTGTCAAAAATTGAATTTTTTTCAATATTATCCATAAATTTTTTACTTATTTTGTAATTAAATAAAATGTTCCAACTAATTTTACATTTGTGACCTATGAAATGAAATTACTTTTCTCCCGATATAAATAATTCCCGCAATATTAAAAATGAGTCCAATCCAGAAAAGTTCAATTTGATATTGTCCTATGACACTTATAAATCCGGTAACACCAACAATCGGTAGAATATTTGCAATATAATGCGCACAACATGATATCATAGCGCCCGTAGATGTTGTTCCCGATACTGCGAGTATTCTGCCCGATGATTCTGATTTATGAATGGCATTTTTTAAATAAGTATAAAGACCGATTTGTATGCCAAAACCAACCGCCAAACTAACAATAAAATACCAGAATTGCAAAAACTGACTCAAAGCAAAATCCCAACCGGAAATAAGACTGACAAAAGAAAAAAATACAGTGAGTAAAACTGTTGTTCCTATAAGACCATAAATTGTAGATTTAAGAATCATAAATGATTTTTATCATTAAATTCCGCAACCACTGCCACTTGATTGAGCTGGAGCCGTGCTTTCTCCCCCGATACTACAATTAACACTATCTTTTGAAGGTTGGGGGCCGACGGATTGTAAAATTCGACCATACCCCGAAGCGCTGGAATAATTTATTCCCAAAATCTCTCTAGGATTAATATTTTCAATATTTTTATTGTTATTCAATAAATATTGCGTAATGACATTGTATTGTTCGGGAAACCAAAGTTTATTTACTTCAAGCGCTACTTTGTAAATAGTTTGTTCATCAATTCCCTGTGCGGCTAAAAGTTCCAAAAGTCCGAGCATCGCCATTCCGTGATTGCAGTCGGGAAAGTAAGTTGAATTTCCACAACACGGACGATAAATATTTTTGGATACTCTTTCTACAAGTTCCTGTTGTTCTTTTGTGAGTACAACAAAAGAATGCGCGCTATAATGATTCATAATATTTCCATTGGCAATTGTCCACCCGCCTGTGGAAGCAAAATTCTCCGTTCCGCCATATTGTGGGTCCATCATGGGGCCATTTTCAAGAATTGAATTTTTGTTGCTTAGCCCAAATGCCCAAAGAAAATTTAGAAAAAAGCCGGCATTTTGTTGATTAATTTTTATAGTGCCGTTGGATTTGCCAAGAAGAAGTTGTTTTTCTTGAGAGTCCAAACCTCCGCGCTGTGCATAAATTGACTCAAATGCTTCTTGATTAATTACGCCTGCATCAATCATTTGCACTCCGAGATTATCCCAACGCAAAGGCAATTCAATTGCTTCTTCAACTGACAATTGTGTTTCCGTTTCTATTTGATTCTTGGCTTGCAATGATATTTTGAGCTTTACAGTATAAATCCACGCAAACCCTAAAATTAGAGCAGTAATAACAATACTCACAGAAAGCGCAAAATTACGCTTGTCCGTAACGTTAGTTTGCGATGATACTTTCTTGTTGGAAAAATCTTCGTTGTTTTGGTCATCTATCGTCATGATTTTTTAATTGCTAATATCAAATTTTTATTTAACAATTAATATTATTAAGCGGAGCATCCTCCACCACCTTGAATTTTTTCCGGTTCTAATTCTTGAAGAATTCGTTTGTATCCTTGACCGCTTGAATAAATTTCTCCCAACACTTCTTTTGGATTAATATCTTTCCATTCTACATTTCTCATTCCAAAATATTTAGCTATTGTTAAATATGTACCGGGAAACCAAAACGAATTAACCTGAAGAGCTATTTTATACATATCCTGTTCACTCACGCCTTGAGACGCCATCAATTCCAGAAGTCCGAGCATCGCCATTCCGTGGTTGCAGTCGGGAAAGTAAGTTGAATTTCCACAACACGGACGATAAATATTTTTGGATACTCTTTCTACAAGTTCCTGTTGTTCTTTTGTGAGTACAACAAAAGAATGCGCGCTATAATGATTCATAATATTTCCATTGGCAATTGTCCACCCGCCTGTGGAAGCAAAATTCTCCGCTCCGCCATATTCAGGATTCATCATTGGTCCTTTTTCTAAAACAGAATTTTTGTTGGATAGGCCAAGCGCCCAAAAAATATTCAGTATGAAACCAGAGTTTTCTTTTGTAATTATAATTTTTCCGTTATTTTCTGCATACAGAAGAGATTTTTCTTCGTCATCCAACCCGCCTCTTTTGTTGTAGAGGCCTTCAAATTTTTTAGAATCTATCACTCCTGAATCCGTTAACTTTTTTCCAATATCGCCCCAAACAACCGGTAATTCCACACCATTTTCTGGCAAAACTTCTTTTTGCAAATAATCAGATTGAGTTAATTTTTCCACATTAGATTCTGTCCTCGTTTTTATTTTTACATCAAAGTCAAAATAGGAAACGAGAAAAAAAATAAATAGCACAACGGCAAAGATTGCCAATCTCGCTTTATTTTTAGTGTTGAGTATTTTCATTTTCTTGTTTTTTATTATTTCTATTAAAATTATTAAAACTAAACCTTAACAAAAATGCAAAAATAGCGACAATAATCACTCCCCATATGTAATCCGGAATTATTTGTAGAGCATTTACTATTTTAGTAGAAAATCTTGTCAGAGATTCTCCAAAACTTACTTGGGCCGATGGTGCCCAAAATGTATTTCCTGAAAGAGCAAGTGTTATTAACATTAATCCAATGACTGAAAAAATAATTCCTGCTATTAGATTCGTTGAATGAATATAAAATATTTTTTTGCCAAATTTAAATTTAAAAAGTTTTCCGCGAACCAGACGAGAATTTTGTATGTCAAATTTATCCCAGAATGTAGCTATAACAAACAAAGGTATTGTCATTCCAAAGACATAAGCAAATACGACAATTATCGCTTTTACAAATGTTCCGCTTAGAACTGCTAGGGTTAAGGCACCAGCAAGAACTGGAGCACAACAGGATGTCGCCGCACCTGAAAAAACACCTAACATAAACACTGATTTTTTAGAAAAACCGCCAGCTTTTGGTTGAAGTGATTTTGGCAACATTGCCATGCCTTTGCCTGCAAAACTCATTATTCCAAATGCAACCATCATCAACCCGCCCAAAATATAAAGTTCAATATGAATATCTTGAAAAAATTTGGTAATAAAAGCCGCTCCCAATCCTATCGGTATAAGAATGATTGCCATTCCCAAAAAATATATGAAAGTCATCTTTAGAACTTTTGTTTTTTCTCTAAATACAGCCGCCAGGTATGTTGGGAGAAGAATGCTCACACAACACGGAGCAAACAAAGCTACCATGCCAGCCACAAATGACGCGATTATAGATACACTAAATAAAATATCCATTTTTTACTTTATTACGTTGGCTACAAATTTTAATTCTAATTTTGGTTTTTCTGAGGAATTGGTATCAATGTATATGCTTCTGTCCATAACTCCGACTCCAGCCGGTCCATGCGCATTCGGGTCAAAAATCGCTTGTAATTTAACGCTTTCATTCGGCATGATTTCTAAATTCACAGGTGGTGATTCGTGCATGCCGAACGGTCCTTTGACTTTGCCGTCATTTGTTAATAAATTCGCGTTTGTACACATACAACTTGTCTGTATTTTTGTTATTTTGATTGGCTCGCTTCCATTATTTTTTAATACAAAATCATGACTAACATTTCCGTCGGCCATACTTATCGTTTTAAAATCCCAAAATGTTTCTTCCAAAATAAGAACACTTTTAACAAAGTTATCTCCCGTTGGTCCGTTGTTTTTTGCGACAAAAATCAACACCAACGCAAGGATAATTAATCCAACCCATAAAAAAATATTGTTGTTTTTCATAAAAATAATAAATTTATTTATTTTTTGATAATTTATAAACGTTTAAAATTTCTTTAATGGCTTTTGATTCCTTTTTGTCTTTAATTTGTTTAATAACACATGTTGAAAGATGCTCTTCCATAATTAAATTTTCCACACTTGATAACGCTTGTTTTACGGCGGATGATTGATTAATAATATCTATACAATATTTATCTTCCTTTATCATATTTTGAAGTCCCCTTATCTGTCCTTCCAAAACCTTTAATCTGCGTGTAATTTTATTTTTTATATTTTTTTTCATGTTATCAAAATAATAATACCCTATGGGGGTATATATGCAAGAGCTATATTATAGCAGAAAAATTAATATTCCAAATTTAATGTGTGGAAAACAAAAAAAGTTGATATGGTTACAAAAAACTGTCGCAAAATTGAAAGATTTATGTGCAATGGGAATGTATAATTTTTAATAAATCTTAAATAACCAACACGACAAAATTATAAAAACAAAAACATTGTGGATTCAAATGCTTAAAATAGAATTAAATCTAACACGATTCTTTTAAACCTCATTTAAGAGGTTTAAAAGTCAGAGCATTTGAATTTATTCCACACCAATCTACGCCATGCCATAGATGTGTTAAAAAAATTATCTTGAAGTTTTTGTTTTTTGGAGTGTCTTTACGACTTCGCTCGAACCTACTTTATCAAAAATTCCTAACCAATGAAAGCCCCGCCACTGCCTCGCTCCGCTCGGCAACCCCAAAGAAAAATGTTCCTTGCTTTTCGGATTTGCGCGCGACCAATTTTTTCTGAAAAAGGAAAGGACATTTTTCTTTGGGGTTCTGCCCTCCAAGTATTCGGGCAGTGTGGCGGGGCTTCAATTCGGTCTCGGCAAAGCGGAAAGCTTATTTTTTCTGGGGGAAAGGATTTCCGCTTTGCCTCGGCTGATTTCCCGCCCGCAGGAGGGGTCTGGGGAGGAATGCGGGCGGGTCTTGCGTTTTGGATTTCGGTGGGGCTGGCT
>JBBTPZ010000013.1:18111-20743 GCA_038065915.1 Patescibacteria group bacterium | reverse complement strand
AATCCAAAACATCTTGTTGGGATGTAAAACTATCTTTATCTCTCACGACAAATTCATCATTTTTTTGAAAAAATAAAAAATATGCTCCAACAACTAAAATTATTAAGATGATTACAACCCAAATTAAATTTTTTTTATTATTCATATTTTTAGATTAAAAACTTTAAACCCAACTTGGAAATCCGGTTTCTAAGTGATTTAAAATCTTCTTAAATTAATTATAGAAAATTATACAAGAATTTTCACACTCTTGACGTGAAGATTAGTGGATAATTGGTGGATAACTTTTATTACCTTTACCTCATTTTGTTCGATAGGACAAAATTTTGTCCAAAAACAATCCAAATTATATTTTGATGTTTTTTTGTTCAGAAAACAATCTTACTTGGTGTCTAAGACACCAAGTAAGATTGTTTTAAGCCATATTTTTACCTATTTTACTTGGAAGCTGAGCTTCCAAGTAAGAAGACCTGCGAGCCCCTACTGAGAGGCCTTGCCTTTCAGTAATTACCTCTTATTGTGCAAAAAAAATATTTTGACAAGATTTGTGTTTCTGGTACATCTAAGAGAAAGATAGGAACATTTAAACAACTAAAAAGGAGTACCGAGATGAGTGATACTAAAAGTAAGCCCGCAACAGATTTAGACGAAAAGTCCGAAGAAGTTGACAGAATAATGAATCTTCTTGAAAAACACGCAGATGATGTTAAAAAACTATGTGATGGTCTAAAGTTTTTTGTAGAAATAGACGAGATCATAAAAAGAATGATTGTTTCCTTTTCAAATTTGAACATCAAAGAATTATTAGAAAACATTCATGAAACAGTGAAATCAGAGACCACTTGTCTCAATCAAATGAGAAAAGACATTGATGAATTTCTTGAATATACGGCAAAGGAGATAGAGGTGAATATGATTGTTGGGGCACTCGAAATTGTAGCCAGAGAAACAAAAGATACCGGCTTATCAAAAAATTTGGAAGGCCTAATCTTTTATATTAAAGAACACGGGACCGGAAATGATTCTATAACTCTGCTTTCACGGGCTTCTTGGAAATGGTAAAAATTAAAAGGCGAGATTATTCTCGCCTTTTTTATTTTTTAAATTATAAAAAAATTATGGATGAAAAAGCAATCTAAATTGCTTTTTCATTTCACTTCCACCCCCATTGATTTTGCGGTTCCTTCAATAATTTTCATTGCAGATTCAATATCATTTGCATTTAAATCTTTCATCTTCTTTTCTGCAATTTCTTTTATCTGTGCCTTTGTAATTTTACCAACCTTGGCTGTAAGATTTTTCCCAGAACCTTTTTCAATACCAATCGCTTTTAATATTAAACTTGATGCTGGCGGGGTTTTCAAAACAAAAGTAAAACTTCTGTCTTCATAAACCGTAATTTCTGTTGGGATTATATCTCCCAACATTCCTTTCGTTGCATCATTAAATTTATTTACAAAGTCACTTATCGGAATTCCCGCTTGTCCAAGCGCCGGTCCAACTGGTGGCGCTGGGGTTGCTTTTCCTGCCGGAATTTGCAACTTTATTTTTTTCATTATTTTTTTAGCCATGGTGTATATTCACTAAATTACCCCAGTGAAATAACTTTCAGATTTCACGGGATAAACATTTCACGGGGCAAGTAAAATTACAAAAACATTATGAATTGAAAAGCTCTCCCAGAGCTTTTCAATTTAAATTCTTTTTACTTGTAAAAAGTCCAATTCAACCGGTGTTTCTCTACCAAACATTGGGATTAAGACCTTAATCTTGCCTTTATTTCTGTCTATTTCGCCTATTTTACCTTCCAAGTCCTTAAACGGCCCATCTACAATAACAACTGTATCGCCTGTTTGCAAATCAATATTATGCTCAACTTTATCTGAAGACATTTTATCAAATAATTCGCTTATTTCTTTTTCGTCCAGTGGTGTCGGATGAACTCCCGTTCCAACAAAACCGGTTACTCTTGGGGTGTTTCTAACAACATACCAAGAATCGTCGTCAACAATCATATCAACCAAAACATAACCCGGATAAACTTTTTCTTCCTCTTCTATTCTTTTATTTCTTTTTATCTTTACAACTTTTTTTATTGGAACCATAACATCAAAAATTTTGTCTTCCATACCAAGAGATTCAACGCGCTGTTTTAAATTTCTTATAACAGCGTTTTCATAGCCGGCATAGGTATGAATAGCATACCAATGTCTTTTTCCGTCTGTATATTGTTTAGCCATAAAAAATTATCTTAAATCTCACCTGCCCGCCAGTGCCTACGGTCTCAGGCGTTGGCAGGCGGGAATTTAATATATAAAATCTGAAAAAAATTAAATAATAAAATATTCCAAAATTTTTGAAAATATAAAATCAAAAAAACCTAAATACAATGAAGTTGCAACAGACACTGCCACAACAATTATACTAAAAGTAATCGCCTGCTTTTTTGTTGGCCAACTTACATGTTTAAGTTCTGTTTTTATGCTTTTAAAATAGTCGGTTATCTTCATCCTATTAAAGATAGAGAGCCAGCGGCTCTCGTTGAATTAATTTATAATTTTGTTCTTCATTAAAATATTGACTTTTTAAACTTTCCGATTTTACCTCCCATTTTATCTCTAACAGGATTCAT
>JBBTPZ010000013.1:0-18011 GCA_038065915.1 Patescibacteria group bacterium | reverse complement strand
CCCTCCCAGGGCTACAAAACAAAAACATTATGGATTCAAAAGCCCTCCCAGGGCTTTTGAATTTAAACAATAATACCTATCAAATTTCTAAATTCTTCTTTAAAACTCAATCCGTGCTCTATTACATTATTCGTAAGTTCTGCAATGATTAATTTTATTTTATGTTTATTTGCTAACCATAAAATTGACTTGACTGCGTTTTGTCCTTCAACTGTTTTCCTTTCGTATTTTTTTCTTGCATCTTCCACTAACATTTTTGATAAATCAAAACCAAAACTATAATTTCTGCTTTGTTTTGTAGAACATGTAAAAACAAAATCTCCAATTATTCCTGACAACGCGAGAGTGTCATATTCAAATTCCATTTTTTGGGCTAAAAGTTCATACTCTCTTAACGCAAGTGTAATAATTTTTGCCTTCGTATTTGTGCCAAAATTTAGCCCATCAGAAAAACCGCATAAAATTGCATAAGTATTTTTCATTGCCGAAGCCAGTTCTAAACTTTTATAATGTGGCGTTTCTTCAATACTAAAATATTTTGTTCGAACAAGTTCCTTTATTGTTTCTGAATTTATTTTATCTGAATATCCTAATGTCATAAGGGTGGGTTGTTTTTCCATTATTTCTTTTGCAAAAGACAGTCCGACCATAGTATTATAATTTTTTGTGCCTATTGTTTCTTCAACAATTTGAAATGGTAAATATTCTGTTTTTTGTTCTAATCCTTTTGAACAATTTACAAAAATTGTTTCTTCATCAAAGCTACTTTTATTAAACTTCAGTGCTTCTCTTATAAAATTTGCTGGCACACAAATAAAAACAACTTCGGTTTTGTTTTGAATTTTTTCACCAACATCTGCACGCGAAAATTCAATTTTATTTTCATTTAAAAGCGAACCAATCGCCTTTCCCAACTCTCCATATCCTAATATAGAAATAATTTTCATTGTTTCCATTCTAACACAAGAGATAAGAACCACCGACTAGTCGGTGGCTTTTCTTTGTTTTTATGATTTTGCTTGCCCCGTGAAATCCGAAGGATATTTCACTGGGGAGATTTGGTGATTTTATGTTTTTTTTGCTACTTCTTCCTTGTTTAGCGCAAGTAATAATGCTGGAGCAATAAATATTGACGAGTAAGATCCCGCTATAACTCCAACAATCAGTGTTAAAGCAAAAAGTTCTGTGGTACTTCCTCCAAACAAATAAAGAGAAAGTAAAACAAGAAATGCTGTAAAAGATATATTAAAAGATCTTACATATGTTTGACTCAAGCTTTTCCCAACAATGTCCGCAAAAGTTTCTTTACTGTGATGACTTTTACTATTTAAATTCAAATTTTCACGAATCCTATCAAAAATAACAATCGTATCACTTATGGAATAACCAAGTATGGTAAGAAGTGCGGTAACAAAAAGCACATCAATTTCTGCTCCCATAAATTTTCCTAAAATAACAAAAACCCCTGTTGGGATTAAAATGTCGTGGAAAAGACATAGTATTGCAATAATTCCATATTTCCAAGAAGAAACTGGTTTTGAAATTTTTCTAAAAGCAAAGGCTATAAACAAAATCGTCATCAAAATAACAAGAGCAATTGATATATATGCCTTAGTTTTTAATTCTTCCCCAATCACAGGACCTACGGAATTAAATCTTTCTTCCACAACTTTTTCAGAACCATTCAGAGAAAGAGAATTGACCAGAGCAACTCTTTCGTCTTCATTTAAAAATCTAGTCCTAGCAACATAATTATTATCTCCAATTGGACGAATTGAATAATTTCCTATTGGTAAATTACTCAACCTATTTTGTACTTCTGTCATATTGGGTCTTCCATTTGGATAAGATACTTCTAAAATTGAACCGCCAACAAAATCTATTCCTGGAGTAAGTCCCCAAATAAAAATAAGCACAAATGATGCAACAACTAAAATCGTTGTGAACGAAAGAAATATTTTTCTATATTTTATTACAAACATAATTTAATTTTTTACACCTGAACCAAATAAAAATTTTAAAAATCGTCCTGAATTTTTTTTATAAATTGCTAATAAAAATGTCCTTGATATTAAAATTGCACTTACCATACTTACCAACACTCCTATTCCGAGAACGAGAGCAAACCCTTTAACCATAGAGGTCCCAAACCAAAAAAGAACAACCGACGTTATTAAGCCAGAAATATTGCTATCTCTAATAGAAAGCCACGCTCTTGAAAATCCATTTTTAATTGCTTCTTCTGTGTTGTCTTTTCCTTCATTAAATTCTTCTTTTATTCTTTCAAAAATAAGAACATTGGCATCAACTGCCACTCCCAAAGACAAAATGAATCCAGCTATTCCAGCAGCTGTTAAAACGACTGGAATAAATTTAAACAAAACCAACATAATCATCACATACATTGCAAGGGACACAACTGAAATAAGTCCTGGTAATCTATAAACAAGAATCAAAAATATTGAGACAAAAATCATTCCAATAATACCAGCATATGCACCTTTGTTTAAAACATCTTGACCGAGAGATGCACCAACACTATTAGTAGATATTAACTCTATGGGCACCGGTAGTGCCCCTAGGTTTAAATCTCTAACTAATCCTTTTGCTTCCTCTGCTGTAAATTTTCCAGTTATCTGCGCACTTCCATCTGGTATTTCTTGTTGTATTACTGGAAGTGAAATCGGCTGTCCGTCCAAAAATATAGCTAACACTTCTCCAATATGTTCTTTTGTAATTTTTGCAAAAAGGTCCGTACCTTCACTGTTAAAACTTAGAGAAACGATTGGTTCGTTCGTAAAACCCGCCTTGGAACCAAACTGTAATTGTGAACCCTTTAAAAGTCGCCCCGTTAATCCTGTGTCTATAAAAGCGTCTTTTGAAACAATATTATTCTTTTTCTCTTCTTCTGTTGGAACATAATTTTTGTTAAGTAATTTAAATTCAAGCAAAGGTGTCTTTCCTATCATCGCAATGGCTTTATTAATATCAGTAACACCCGGGAGTTCAACTATTAATCTTTTTTCTGCAGAATTTCCAAAACTTCCACTTTCAATTTGAACAATAGGTTCAGAAACTCCAAATACATTTATTCTTTTTTCTACAACATCACGAAGTGCCTGCATTGAACTCGAAATATCAGATTTTTTAAGTTTGGATGTGTCTGCCTTATATTCCAAATGTGTTCCGCTTGCAAGGTCTAATCCTAATTTAAAATGAAAAGTTGATGTTGGACTTGTTTCACTATTATATAGAAAAAGACCGATTCCAATTCCGGCCACCAACAAAATTACTGCTATTATTCGCGTCTTTAACATATTTATATAAAAGTATAATGATTTTGAATAAAATTACAAATTTTATTTTTGTAACATAACCAAATTTTTAAACAAAATGGCTATTGTTATTGGACCAATTCCTCCTGGAATAGTTGAAAATAAGGACGCTTTTTCTGAACAACTTCTATCTATATCTCCCATTATTTGACCATTTAATTCACTTGTCCCGGAATCAATAAGAATTACACCGTTTTTTATCATCTCTGATTTTATCAAATTTACACTGCCCGTTCCCGAAATTATTATATCTGCATTTTTTGTGTGTTTTAAAATATCATCTCCTTTTTCTAAAGTTATGTGTTCAATATTTTGATTTGAAAACCAAATTGATATGGGCAATCCCACCAACTTTCCTTTTCCAATAATAACAATTTTTTTATTTTCTATCTCTATCTTATATCTTTTAAAAATCTCCATCACTGCACCGGCGACCGGTGGTAAAATTTCTGATTTTCTTTTTTCAAAAAAATTAAGAGCGTCTTTCCCTAAAACATCCGGGTCTTTTTCTTTTGGTATTAAATTTAAAATTGTTTCTGAATTTATGTGCGAAGGTAGCGGTAATTGTATAACAACTCCGTTTATATTTTTATCTAAAACTATTTTTTTAACTTCTTTTTTAAGGTCTTTTTCTAAAATATCTCCCAAAAACTTTTTAATAAATGATTCTACGCCTATTTCATCAGCAAATTTTTGTTTTAAATTAACAAATTTATTTGTAACCAAATTTTCACCGACAGAAACAAAAACAATGTTCGACTTTTTGCCGAGTTTAGAAATTTTTTCTTTGAGGGAATTCTTTATCTCATTCGCAATTTCTTTGCCGTCAACAATTATAGCTTTGTTGATTTTTTGCTTCATTGTTTTTTTGTTTCTATATCCCCGAACGAGAAATCAAAACTTTTATTGTTTTTAGCGCAACTTTGAGGTCAAGAAAAATCGAACAATTTTTTATGTAGTATAAATCGTATGATAATTTTATTTTTGTCTGTTCAGATTGCGCTTGAAATTTGGGCGGGGTGTTTTGATAAAGTTGTGCCCAGCCGGATAGTCCCGGTTTTATAAGATGTCTGGCGTTGTAATAAGGGATTTCTTTTTCATATATTTTCACAAGGGCGGGCATTTCAGGTCTTGGTCCAATTAAAGAAAGGTCGCCAGTTAAAATATTCCAAAGTTGTGGTAATTCATCAATTCTTAATTTTCTTAAAATCTTTCCTACTCTGGTTATATTATTATCTTCCCCTGTTTTTAAACACTGTTTCCCTTTATCATCTTTATTCATTGTTCTAAATTTTACAATTTTTATTTCTTTATTACTTTTACCTATTCTGTTCTGTTCAATAAATATAGGTCCACCATCATCAAGTTTTATAGCGAGCATTACAAATGGATAAAAAACAAGTGATACAACGCCCAAAATAAACGAAATCACTATATCCATAGTTCGTTTTAAAATGTTGTACATCATTTTGGGATAACTAGAAAGATTTTCCAAAAACCAGCTGTGTTTTATTAGCGAAATCGGAATGCGGTCAAATATTTCCTCGTAAATTTTATGTAAATCAACAAAATGCACCTTTGAAGAAAAGATTAAACTATAGAATCCAAACAACATTGATTCCAATTTTTTATTTTGCATATCAACAATCACAATTGATATATCTGTTTTCTGAATAAACTCTAAAATTTTTGCTTCCATTTCTTCGTTACTGATTTTATCCGGGTCAATTAAACCAATTAATTTAATGCTGTACCGTTCATTGTTGTTTATTTCCTTTTCCAGTTCATCAACGTCTTCCCCACTTCCTATAATAATTCCGTTTTGTTTTTTTGTTCCGCCCAATAAAAATATTCCATAATTTCTCCAAAGAGAAATCAATAGAAATGAAATTACTAAATAAATTAAAAGATTAGTTTTTGGAGTAATACCAAAATACGGAATTAAATAAAAAAACAGCATAGCGATAACGCTGTTCATAATTTGCGCGTTTAATATAATATTTGGGAGTTTATTTTTTAAAATTAGAGTGTGTTTTTCATACAATCCAAAAATAAAAAATACAAAAATCCAAACCAAAAAAAGTATTGTGAATGGCGATAAATGTTCTGATAAAATCTTCCAGTTCGGAAAATTAAAATACCTAATTAAAAGCGCAATCCAGAGGGATGCAAAAAATATAATAAAATCGCCAAACAGCAATATTATCGGCTCTTTTCTGTTGGGTGTATGCATGTGTAAATATAATACAACAAAAAAACAAGAAAGCAAGAAAGCATGAAAACATAAAATCATTAAACCAAAAGAATAAAAAAACTATTTTCTAATTTAATTAAATGGTTGAATAGTTAAAAGTAAAAATAAAAAAATTTTGTGTTTGTGTTATTATTTACTTTGTGAAAAATAAGGATAAAAAAGAAAAAAAGACCAAAATTATATATGTAATTACTAAAGCCGTTTGGGGTGGAGCCCAGAGATATGTATTTGACCTAGCCACAAATTTACCAAAAGATAAGTTTGATGTTTCTGTTATTATTGGTGGTGAAGGTTTGCTTAAAGAAAAACTTCTTGAAAATAAAATAAGAGTTATTTCATTGTCTCAAATGGAAAGAGATGTAAATTTGTTTAAAGAAATTCAAACTTTTTTTTCTTTCTTAAAAATTTTTATAAAAGAAAAACCGGACATTATTCATTTAAACTCATCAAAAGCTGGTGGGCTTGGTGCGTTCGCGGGACGAGTTGTTAGAGTAAAAAAAATAATCTTTACAGGACACGGCTGGGCGTTTAATGAAGACCGTGATTTATTTTCAAAGATTGTAATCGCCATTTTACACTGGTTCACAATAATTTTAAGCCATAAAACAATTGCCGTATCTCAAAATACAAAAAAACAAATAACAAAAGTATTACCTTTTGTTTCAAAGAAAATAATCGTAATTCATAACGGAATTAGGGAGTTAGGCTTTTTTTCTCGTGATGAGGCTCGTGAATTTTTATTTCAAAAAACAAATTTATTTAATGCCGATATAAATTTATGGAGTTCAAAAACAGCTTGGATTGGAACAATCGCGGAGCTTCATAAAAATAAAGGAATTGATATCGCAATAAAAACAATTGAGAAACTTTCACAAAAATTTGAAGAACAAAAACAATCTTTTGTGTATTTTGTAATTGGTGAAGGAGAAGAAAGAAAGGAGCTTGAAAAGATTATAAAAGAGAAAAAATTGGATACAGAAATTTTTTTGATTGGAAATATAGAAAACGCTTCAAAATATTTAAGCGCCTTTGATATTTTCTTTCTACCATCAAGAACAGAAGCCCTTCCTTATGTGTTGCTCGAATCCGGAGATGCTTGTGTTCCTGTTGTAGCAACAAATATTGGTGGTGTATCAGAAATTGTTGAAGACATGAGGACAGGAATTTTAGTTGATAAAAATAATGAAGAAAAAATGTCTGATGATTTTAGTAACGCTATATTGTCATTACTGAAAGACAGCGAATTACGAGGAAAAATGGGTTATGATTTAAAAAATAAAATTGAAAAAGAATTTAGTTTTGATGAAATGATTAAGAAAACGATTGAGATTTACAAAACATCATAAGCATTCAATATAAGTTTTTCTGTATCTACCCATGAGATACACTCGTCGGTGACAGACATACCTTTTTTTAGATTACCCCGATAATCTAAAAAAACTAACTAACTGTTCTCAAGGAACCTACTATTATTTTCTATTTGTATGATAGCATAATTAGATTTTTTTGTCAAGCGTTTAAATAAAATGTGGCTTAATAGAGCCCTGCTTTCTAATTCGCGCGAATTAGAAAAGTTGTAGATTTGAGATTTTTACTTTTCAACAATTGAACAGTTGAGCAATGAAACAATTATGAATGAAAATTGTCGCTTAACGACAATTTTCATTCACGCATGCTTTCCGCTCTTTCCATTCCTAAAAATTCTTTTTTCATATCATCTTTATGAATCGCACGAGAATAACGACGCATTCCCATTAAGATTCCAAGTCCTATAAATTCTGTAAGTAAGTGACTTCCGCCATAACTCAAGAACGGGGTGGTTGTTCCTGTTACTGGCAAAAGTCCTATATTCATACCGACATGAACAATAATGTGGCTTGAAAAAAGTATCGCCAGTCCCAAACCAAAAAGCACTTCAAAATTTGTCGCTCCGTGCGAAGATATTTTTATTATTCTATAAATAACAACTCCATACAATAAAAATATTATTAATACTCCTGTAAATCCCCATTCTTCTGCAAATGCTGCAAAAACGAAGTCGGTTTCATATTCGGGTAAAAACTGGAGACGTGATTGTGTTCCATAACCAAGTCCTTTCCCAACTAATCCGCCAGAACCTATAGCTATTGTTGATTGATAGGCGTTATACCCAGTCCCAGATATGTCTGTCAGTGGATAAATGAAAGTCAAAATTCTTTGTTTTTGATATTCAGCTAAAGAAAAAAACCAAAGAAAAGAAAAAGTTAAGGCGAGTAAAAGAAGTACCAAAAGAAAATGTTTTTTTGATAGGCCGGAAACTAAAACCATCCCCAACCAAAGCATAAAAATTATTATTGCCGAACCAAAATCGGGTTGTAAAAAAACCAAAACGACAACCACAAAAATGTAGGCTCCTGAAATTATAATGTGTCTTATGTTCGCAATCTCTATGTGTCTGCGAGAAAAATATTTTGCCAAGAGAATTATAACCACAAGTTTTATCGGGTCAGACGGTTGAAATGAAAGTTTCCCAAAATCAAACCAGCTCTGTGCGCCTTTTGTTACAGTGGCAAATAAAAATAAACCTAACAAAACAAGAACTGAAAAAGAAAAAAGTCCTACTATGACACTCGTATTATTCAAAAATCTAAAATCAACAAAACTTAGCAAGAAAAAAACAATGAGAGATATTCCAATCCACATCAATTGTTTCTCAAAAAAAAGATTCTCGCCCACAAACGAGTACATCGTCACAAGACCCGCCCCAAGCAATGGAATCACAGACAAAAAAAGTGGCCAATCAATTAGGTTTACAATAGACCTGTGTTTTTGGTTTAGCTGAGACATGGAAAAAATTTCAATACCATAATGAGCCAATAAAATTAAAAGTCAAAAATTCAAAATAAAAAAATGTAGAGTCCGCCGAAGGCAAATTAAAAACACAAAAATATTACTTGTCCCGTGAAATTTGAAAACTATTTCACTGGGATGGATTAAAAAGTTCAGAAATCTGAATTAAAATCTGACACGATTCTTTAAAAGCTCATTAAGAGTTTTTAAAGTCAGAGTTTTTTAATTTATTTTAAAGCAGAATATCCTACGGGTATTATTTCAATTTTTGAAACTAAATCCGCGAATTCATACGGCCATGTGAATACGACTTTTTCACTTGAATCTTTTCCAATAAAATCAATCGCTGTTTTTGATGAGTTTATTGCATTTCCATCAATATCAAATAATATAGAAATAACTTTAATGTTTTGAATTTGATTTAATGTTGAATTTTCCAACACAGCTTCCAATTTTGTAAAACCACCTTCATTCTTTATTGATATATTTTTTATGTTTGGTTTAATCTCATCTTGCTGTATTTTCACCCAGTTTGGTAATGATGTGAATTCAAAAGTCGTTCTCTTTGGAATTCTGTTTTTTGTTTGCATTGTTTCTTCAAAAATTGGAATTATTCTTTGTGCCGAAATATCAGTTATACCTTTTCTTTCATAAACAAGTATTCCGTTTTCGTCATAAAGTTTAAATATGTATGACATTTTTTTTGCTTCAAGATTGATATTTGGATTTTCAACATACGCCAACGCATTGTAAATACCTTCTTTAACAATAAAAGACCTGCTCCATTTTATGACAGGGTCTTCTGTTGAAAATTTACACACACTTGGGCACTGTCCTCCGCAATCAATTCCCTGCTCGTCTTGGTTTTGTTTTCCATCAGTACAAGTTGCGCCTTTAAAATCAACGAAAAAAAGTATAAACAATAAGATAACAATTAAAAAAATTGTTAAAACATATTTTGTTTTTTTTCTTTCAGACCAGGACATAAAAACCATAAAATCATGAAAACATGAAAACATGAGATCATGAAAAAAATAAACTTAAACAAATTTGCTACACATAGATTATATATTAAAAAACAAAATAAAAAACACCCAATTTATAATTCAGTGTCTTTTGAAAAATTAAACGCTCTGTGTTGGCAACTACCTACTTTCCCCGTAAAGAGTATCATCGGCACTACGATGCTTAACTTCCGAGTTCGGAATGAGATCGGGTGTTTCCATCGCGTTTAATCACCAACACAGAATTTTCAATTTTTTATTTTCAAATTTTAGGTAAATTCTATAACAAGGTCTACATATTAAACCATTATAAAAACAAAGTCAACATTTTCATTTTCTTGATAATTTATTTGTGTATGATAATCTTCATATTAGGTCTTGAGTCATCTCTTTGGGACCATCATTTTTATGTCACCACTGGGGGCTTAACGACCTAAAGGAGCACAAAGCTCGCAAGATATTTTTTCACATCTTGCGAGCCTTTTATTTAATAGAGTAAATTTAATTGCCCTACTTGGAAGCTCAGCTTCCAAGTAAAATATCAAAAATTTTTTCTTTCATATTCCCCGCTATCAAATTCCAATCATACTTTTCAAAAACTAATTCTTTTGCATTTTTTACAATTTCATTTTTTATTTCCTTATTGTCTAACAAAAACTGAATTTTATCCGCAATGTCTCTTGGGTCTGTAATATTAACAAAAAGTCCTGTTGCTTTTTTGTTTGGATTTTTTTGTGCATCAAAAATAAAATCTTTAATACCACCAACCTGTGTTGCAATGACAGGAATACCACTTGCCATGGCTTCTATAAAAGAATTTCCGAATCCTTCTGACAAAGACGGGCGAATAAAAATATTGGAGACCTTCAAATATTTTGGAATTTCATCATGTTCAACTTGGCCCGCAAACATAACTCTATTTGAAACATCTTCTAACTCAACAAGATCTTTCAAACTTATTAAATCTGGTCCAGAGCCTAAAATTATAAATTTAACATTAGTATTTAAATATTTTAGTGATTTTATAACATCATCAACCGCGTTCTTTTTAACAAGCCGTGAAGTTGTAATTAAAAAGACATCGCTTTCTTTTTTATTTAGTTTAAGTTTAAGTTCGTTGAGTTCATTTTGAGAAAATTCTCTTGAAAATTTCTTTGTATCAACTGCGTTTGGAATAATTTCGATTTGGCCATCAAAACCCATGTCTCTTGCCCAGTCTCCTAAATAAACAGAAATCGCTTGAATTATGGTTGCGCTCAAAAATATTTTTTTAAAAAGAGGTTTTACAAATCTAACCTTGGTTTTTATATCTTGAATTGAATCACCCTCCTGAAGTGTCAGTATGAAAGGAATTTTTTTGTGAACACATTTAAAAAACATTCCAGCAAAACCAGCAAACGCGGCCATGATTGACCAAACAGCATCATATTTATTTTTTTTGTGTAAAAAACACGCCTTACAACATGCAAAAAATGGAAAAATAATTTTGTTTAATTTTAAGGGAAACCTAACTAGTTCTGACATTGTCGGAGATTTTTTTGTAAATCCAATTCTATAAACATTCACATTTCCCATTTTCTCAAATTTAGGCGATTTGCTGTCAAAACGAAGAGTAACCATATCAAACTGGATATCGGAAATTCTGTCTGTATTTTCTTTTATAGCAATTTCAGCTCCACCAACAAATGGAAAGTATGTTGTTGAAAATATGAGAATTTTTTTCATCCTTTATATACTAACAAAAATATACCTTTTTTGAAATCAGAGAAATTTAATCCTTGACTTTTTTATAGTATCCTGTATAATCATGTGCAGAAAGTTAACTTAAAATCATTCATAAATTGGAGTTGAAAAATGAGTAAATTAAGTCAGTTATTTCTTTTTTTGTTTATTTTTGTATTTTCAGCTTTGTCCTTAAATACAGAAACTATTCAAGGTGCTATGGGGCTTGTGTTGTCTGTGCTTGTAGCCATCCCCATCGTTGATATAGGAATATCAGCATTGACAGCATTGACAGAACATAACAAAAAAAGAGAAAGAATCACAAAATACGGGAAATATCTTGAAGCTGCTGGACTGCCAAATGATATAAAAAATGTTTTGGGAAAATTTCTTTCTTTTTCCATTAATTACGAGAATAATTCATCTCTCGTTATTACAGAAAAAATCGTCATGATAGAATTTAGTCCAGATAATATGAATTCGGTCCTCGATATATTTTTTGAACCTAAAATATCCTCTTCTTCTAATAGTACGCAAGACATATTAACCATTGAGGAAGTTAAAGGTTCATTCAACACAGAGATCTCATTTAATGGAAATATTGAAAAACCCGACTTCATAAAAATACTCTGAAATTAAAACCCAACGCATGTTGGGTTTTTTATTTATCTAAATAACCCTGTGAAATATTTTGATTTATCAAAATAAAATTCTAAAGAATTTTTATTCCACGAGGTAAATTGGTATGATTTACCCTGTGGAATATGATGCTTTAACATCATAAAATCATAAATGATTTTTATTCCACGGGGTAAACTATGAACTTAAATCTAAAAATTGAAGAAATAACACGCATACTACCTGCACAGAAAAAAGCACTTGATAAAATGGGTCTAAAAACCGCGGGCGATTTGTTGTACCACTTTCCTTCGAGATACATCAGCTCGGCTGATATAAAAAATATAGTTGATTTAAACAAAGGAGATAGTGCAATTTTGCATGGAAAAATAAACCATTTGAAAATGAGTAAGGCGTTCCGAAAAAAAATACCAATGGCGGAAGCGTGGTTTGAAGATGATACCGGGAAAATAAAAATTGTTTGGTTTCATCAGCCATATATCGCAAAAATGATAAAAGAAGAAACACCCGTGCGTGTTGAAGGAAAAATCGCAGAAAGAAGAAATGAATTATATATTTCAAACCCAGAAGTTGTTTATATAAATAAAATTCCAGTTGAAGCAGGTAGTCCCCTTTTTGAAGAAAAGAAAGCACAAATTCTTGCGCAACCTTCATATCCAGAAAGCCGTGGGGTTACATCTAAATGGTTTTATCACGCAGTACAAAGAATTTTTTCACTTAAAGAATTTGAAAATATTGAAGACCCCATTCCTGAAGAAATTTTAAATAAATATAATTTACCTAAATTAAAAACGGCTTTAATTTGGATTCATACACCGAAAAGAGAATCTGATGCACTCGCCGCGAGAAAAAGATTTGCGTTTGAAGAGGTTTTTTTAATTCAACTTCAAAAACAAAAACAACGAAAAGAATATGAGAAAGAACCATCTTTCAAAATAGAAAAAAAGTTTGAAGATGTTAAAGGTTTTGTTGATAGATTCCCTTTTAATGCAACAAGTGCACAAGAAAAAGCCATCAAACAAATTTTAAAAGATTTTAATGACAAACATGCAATGTCTCGTTTGCTTGAAGGAGATGTTGGTTCAGGAAAAACAGCCGTCGCGGCAACAACGGCTTATTCTGTTGTTACAACTCGTCCAAAAAATTCTGCTGGACAGAAACAGGACTTCGGAAATTTGCAGGTTGCATACATGGTACCGACAGAAATTTTGGCAAAACAACATTTTGAATCATTTATAGAATATTTTCAACACTTGCCAATTCAAATTGGACTTATAACTTCAAGTGGATGTAAAAAATTTCCATCAAAAGTTTCTTATCAAAAATACACAGATATTTCGCGCACTCAATTATTAAAATGGGTTGAGAATGGTGAAATTTCAATTTTAGTTGGAACACATTCTCTTATACAAAAGTCGGTCAAATTCAGGGATTTGGCTTATATAATAATTGACGAGCAACATCGCTTTGGGGTCAACCAACGCAAAGCGTTGGTTCGCAAATGTACGCAGATAAAGGAACCGCAGATTAACGCAGACAAACAAACGCAGATACACGCAGATGAAAGGTCTGGAATTGGTATGGATGATAATTTTTTATATAAAGATTTAAGTTATATATTAAGAAATATTGCCTTTACTATACATAATCAGCTTGGTTGTGGACATAAAGAAAGTGTTTATCAAAATGCTTTTGAAGAAGAGCTTAAAAAAAGAAAAATTGGTTTTGAAAAAGAAAAAAGAATAGACATTTTTTATAATAAGAAAAAAATCGGTATATATCAACCAGATTTCGTAATTGAAAATAAAATAATTATTGAATTAAAAGCACTTCCTTTTGTCGGAAAAAGAGAAGAAACACAAATTTGGAATTATTTAAAAGGAAGTTCTTACTCTTTAGCTTTATTAATCAATTTCGGAGCAGAAAAAGTGGAAATAAAGAGAATTGTATATGACACGGCACGAAAAAATTTACATCTGCGTGCATCTGCGTTTAATCTGCGTCCATCTGCGAACAGGTTGCCACACCTGTTGTCGATGACAGCTACTCCTATTCCCCGCACGCTCGCACTAACAATCTATGGCGATCTTGATTTAACGCTTCTTGATGAAATGCCAATGGGGAGAAAACATGTTATTACAGATATAATTTCGCCAGACGAAAGAGAAAAAACATACGAAGAAATTCGTGAGCGATTAAAAGAAGGACTACAAATGTTTATAATTTGTCCTCGCATAGATATTCCTGACCCAACAAAGGAAATGGCTTTAAATGTAAAATCAGTAAAAGAAGAAGCGAAGCGACTCAAGGAAGATGTATTCCAAGAATTTGAAATTGAAATTTTGCATTCAAAAATAAAACCAAAAGAAAAAGAAGAAATAATGAGTCGCTTCGCAAACGGCGAAATTGATATTCTCGTTTCAACTTCCGTTGTTGAAGTCGGAGTAAATGTTCCTAATGCAACTATGATAATTATTGAAGGTGCCGAAAGATTTGGTCTAGCTCAATTACACCAGCTCCGTGGAAGGGTCTTGAGAAGTGAGCATCAGGCATATTGTTATATTTTTACAGAAACAAAAGTAAAAACATCAATTGACCGCCTTAACGTACTAAAAACAGCAAAAAACGGGTTTGAACTCGCCGAAAAGGATTTAATGCTCCGCGGTTCGGGACAACTTGGTGGAGGAAAACAATGGGGTATTTCAGATATCGGTATGGAGGCAATAAGAAATATAAAAATGGTTGAAGCCGCACGTTTGGAAGCACACGAAATTATTGAAAAAGATTTTGAATTAAAAAATTATCCTTTGTTAAAAGAAAAAATGGGAAGAAAAGATGGTGAGATACATTTTGAATGAGACGCAGATAAACGCAGATAAAAGAACCGCAGATGCTCGCAGATAACGGGCACGGACTAAAAATGCGGACAAAAATACAAAATCACATATACGCTATAGCGTATATGTAAAAATAGATATAAAAAACTATTCTTTAATTTACCCCAGTACCACAACAAGTTGGCTACGGGGCAGGATTAAATGGTTGAATAGTTAGATGAGATATAAAAAATTATCCCCTTATTCCGTTGGATAAGGGGATAAAATTTATTTACAGCGGTTTACAGCGGTTCAACCGCTGAATTTTTTAAAAAAGATTTTACGTTAAAAAATTATCCATTATTGAAAGAAAAAACGGGAAGAAAAGATGGTGAGATACACTTTGAATAAAAAATATTTAAATTTATGATACAATTTTTATATGTCGGAATCATCAAATAACAAGATTAAATTTACTTTGCCAAAAAACCAAAGGCTGGATTATATATAGATGATTCGAATTTATATAAAAGAGGAAAAGCAAGTGGTTGGATGACTGATTATAAAAAATTGTATAAATGGGTAGCTGAATTGAATACTATCGTTTCTGCCAGAATTTATATGGGACGACCAAAATATGAACCAGCAAAATCTATAAGCGATGCGTTGGAAAAGTATTTTGAAAAAATTGGTTTTGAAGTTACAGCAAAAGATTTAAAAAAACTTAAAGATCCAACCAACTCAAACGGTTTCAAAAATAAATGTAATTTTGATGTAGAGATGCATGATGAAATTATGGAAGATCTGAAAAATTTAGATATAGTATATATTGTGAGTGGAGATAGTGATTTTTTAAGAACAAAAGAAAAAATATTAAAAAACCAAAAACATATAAAATTTTTGGCTTATAAAAATAATTGTGCGTGGGAAATAAAATATGACTCGTGGTTTATAAGCTTAGATTCAATCAAAGAGAAAATTGAACGAACTAAACCAAAACAAATTTAAGAACGAAAAAACCAGGCTCATGGCCTGGCGAGGTAACTTGTCTACAAGTGTATGCGACTGATAGCAGAAGTCAATAGAGATCTGTGAATAGTAAAAATATCGTTTAATATAGCACCATTTTTGTTTATTAATTAAAAAATATCCTCTTTTGAAAGAGAAAATGGGTAGAAAAGATGGAGAGATACATTTTGAGTAGTGCGCAAACCTACGTGGACTAGACGCAAACTAAAAACGCAGACAAAAAATTAACTGTTAATAAAATAGAATCCACCGTTGATTGGAATATGAATAGAATTTTTAAATGTTATTACGTAATCAATAAACCCTTCTGTATTTGATTTTACAAATTTAAATTCTTCTATTTTTCTTTGTTTTGGTTTTAAAGGAATATTAATTAGTATACCCACAAGTTTCTCACGAAAATCTTTTAAATAATTAATATCTGCAAATGTATTACTTATTTTAAACTTATTTAAAAATTGAGTCATTTCTTTAAACAACTTTTCAAAACTTACCATGACCATAATATTGGATGGGTCATATTCCTTACTTAATATGTCTTTTTCAATTTTTTCTAGTATCGACTGAATTGCGTACGTTTTTTCGATTTCAGCATGTAAAACCCAATTACAATAAAAATTTAGAATTGGGAAATTGTTTTTAAGTTTTTCTCTTTCCAAAAATTTTCTTATTTCTGTCAAAATGTATAAAATATCTGATTCCTCAGGAGTATTTTTGGACAATTTTAAATTTAGCTTTTTTATAATTTCTTCTTTCATGGTAGTGTCTTTAATCAACTATTTTATATCATCGTGTTTATAGTTTTTAAATTTCAACCAGTCCTTGTGGGCTTCTTTAAGACTTTCAATTGTGGCTTTTTTCAGTTCTGGATTATCAAGTCTCAAATTTAATTCTTTTCTCATTAATTCCAAGGCTTCTTCGTCTTTTCGGGAAGTAAAAAGAAAAAGAACCATGTTACTACCGATGGTGTCATATGCTTTTTTATTCCCATACATCAAATATTTTTTTGCCACAATATTTAATGCTTTTTCTAAAATTTCTTTTGAATATGGTAGAAAAGATTCCGGAGTCACCGAAAAAATTTTTTCCAATTTGCTAGCAATTTCAACATATTCTTGAAAATCTTTGAAAATTTTTTCCGCTTCTTTAAATTCCATATTTTTTATAAAATATTAATTTAATCTGAATAAGGCCCGGAACTCCACGAAGCGGGAGAATCGTTGGAATTATAGTAAGGATTAAATAAATACCCAAGAGCTGTAATTAACATTGCCACTCCAAAAAAAATTAAAAATGTCCAGATACTAAATCCGTTGCTTGTCATTTTTTGGTTCTGGTTTCTTAGATAACTGTTTTTTTCTATGTTTATTTTATTGTGTTCATCTTTTTTCTTTATTTCTTTTTCATAACATTCATTACATAAATTGAGAAAATCTTGATTTAATAAACCCTCTATAAAAATTCGTTTTTCACATTTTTTGCATGTCTTCATATTATTTCAATCCAAATTTCATTAAACAATTACTGTAGTAATTATTTATAAGCCCTTGACGACTCTCACCTCCAAATGCACTAAGATCGAGACGACTCGTGGCATCAAGGTAGGCATCAGCAAAACATCTTTCTTTTATCTTGGTTGATCTATATTCATACCAATAAAAAGTAAATCCTAAAATTACTAAAATTATCAAAATTATATATTTATATTGTTTTAGTTTTTCCATGTAATCTTTATTGTCCTAAATAATTTCAAAAAAAATCTTATTTACCAACATTCTCTACTATTACAATATCCAACATTTATATTCGGATCATCATAATTTTGTGTTGAGTTTTTATTCATTAATAACCAAATAATTATCCCGAAGATAATCATTCCTACAATAAACTGCACCACCGGTGGTATATCATAATTGTAATTCATAAATTTAAAAATTATCTTTTAAAATTTTGACCTTGTGCGTGCGGAGGGACTTTTTCAGCAACTCTAATTCACTTTGTTCATAAGGGTTTCCTGCCCGGAGTTTAATTATTTTGCTTCGCAAAATATAATTAAACTCTTCAAGTTCCTCACAAAAACAAATCGATTTGTTTTCTCTTGCCAGCACAAAACTCCGTTTTGGTGCGTGCGGGGGGACTTTTTCAGCAACACTAATTCACTCCGTTTATAAGAGTTTCCTGCCCGGAGTTTAATTATTTTACCTGCCTGCGCAGGCAGACTTCACAAAATATAATTAAACCCTTCAAGTCACTCACGAAAATAAATCAATTTATTTTCTCTTACTAGCACAAAATTTCGTTTTGTGCGTGCGGAGGGACTTGAACCCCCAACCCATCGCGTATAAGGCGATTGCTCTACCAATTGAGCTACGCACGCATCTAA